>CAZYWQ010000079.1:6006-9566 GCA_964651675.1 uncultured Candidatus Sumerlaeota bacterium
ACTGAGGAGATTAAACCTATTGAAGAAGAAGGAGAAACAACACAATTAATCAAAAAGCCCGTAGAACTGAAACCTATTTCTGAAACAAAACCTCCCGTTGCTAAAAAAGAAATAGAAGAAAAGTTACCTCCTAAACTAATCCCAACACCTGTGAAAGCGAAACCTACCCCAGTTCCAACTCCAATAGTAACAAAAGCCCTTATTAAACCAATACCTACTGTCACTCCCAAACCTACTCCAACACCAAAACCTTCACCTACTCCTGAAGTTAAAAAAGCTCCTGCAAAACCAACTCCCACACCTATTTCGAAACCTAAACCATCACCCACTCCCGTAGCAAAAAAAGCTCCTGCGAAACCAACTCCTACTGCCACCCCCAAACCCACTCCAACACCAAAACCTTCACCTACTCCCGAAGTAAAAAAAGTTCCTATGAAACCAACTCCCACACCTATTTCGAAACCTAAACCATCACCCACACCACAGGAAAAACCGGAAAAGACACCACCTAAAGAAGAAGAAAAAGTTGAAAAGAAAAAAGATGAAAGGACAACTTCTTATAAACCAGGTCCTGTGAAAGGCGAGATAAAGATAGAATATACACCAGTGCCAAAGCCTGTTACAAAACCCAAAGTTACAAAAACTCCGATACCAAAATCTCCACAAAAAATTGAGAAAGAAACAGAATATAAATAGACGGACTTAAAAATCATTCCTCTTGTAGGGACAGAACATTATTCTGTCCTTACAAAATCAATCATACAACTCGAAAATTCCTTCATCGACATCTGTTGACCAGAGTACATTAAAGGTGGGCTCTAAAAAATCCCCGAACCACTCCACTCCACTTTTCATCATCCGGATCTTAAGCGAGAAAGTGCCTTCTTCAACAGGTTTTACATTAAATCCAAATTGATAAGAATCACCCGATCCAACATCTGCAGTTAACGCCGCCTCAGTATCCGAACCTAACTGTTCGACATCACCAGTAATCCCCAAATTAAAACTGCCACTACTCCATACCTCACCGCCTATGTTTCTGAAAACACATATCATTACTGTACTTTTATTGACATAAACCGTCTCAGGAAAATAATCCGCTATAGGTTCAGCATCAACTGTTCTTCCCGCAGACCAAATATCCCAACCTCCATATCCTTCTGTTGTTTCCTCATAGACAGAGAAATATAAAAATTGACTCGTGTATAACAAGCAAGGTCCGGATTCGCGCAAATCGGAATTAATTTGCGTCACTGCTTCAGGTGTCCCCCAATCCGAACTCAAATCCATTCTTGTCGAAATATATATCTCGTGATTCCCAACATCAGTCGGAATCCGTGCCAAATAAAATGAATATCCATCTCTTGCTATATAAGGTGTAAGATCAGGATCCGTCGAATTTAACAGATCAACTGCAGTAGGCTCTGAAAAAGGATCTGATGTACTTTCTCTTGAAGCCACATAAATATCTATATCATACTGATTATCTCTGTTCGAAGCAAAATATAATTTTAATCCATCCTCTGAAATGCATGGCATACTATCTCCTCGACTTGAATTAACTTCACTAAGCTGTTGTGCGTTATCAAATACATCATCAACACTTGTCCGAGTAGCATAATAGATATTGCATTCATTCCAATCACTACCATCAGGTGTTCTCGAAAAATAAAGAGTCAATCCATCCGATGAGATAGAAGGGCAGTTTTCCTCCTCTTCATCGGTATTGACAGGAGATGTTGGTGTTTCTGCAGAAGGCAATGTCACTAAGCCCGTGAAGGATTCTTCCGTACTTAATCTTGTTGCCATATAGATATTTCTATTTCCATCACGGTCTGTGGTAAAATAAATAGTTAATCCATCTGATGAAATGCAAGGATATATATCATCAGATGTAGAGTTAACTTCACTAAGATTTGATGGTAGATAATAAGGTAGATATTCTTCTTGAGTTGGGATCTGTTGAGTTTCTGAAGAAGATTTTTTATTTACAACTTTACCAGCAACAAATCCATCCTGATCGAATATTGATTCAGCCCTTGTAGCACTTATCAATCCAATGATAAAAATCATTAGGGCTAACAAGATTAAATTCCTGAAATAATCTGCTCTGAGAATTCGTATATTTAAAACCTTTTCTAAGGAAGTCATATTCGAACCTATTAGTCTAATCATAAAGACTCTGAATATTAGACTGATGTTAGTAATTTTTGTAAAGTTTCTTCATCACATCAAGGGTTATCTGAGTAAAATTACCCACAATTAAATCTGCGTTCTTCAATTTTTCCGCTTTGAATGTATTTGTAATGGCAATACATTTCATCTTCGCATTTTTCGCAGCCTGAACACCATTTATAGAATCTTCGATTACAAGACAATCTTTCGACTCGACACCAAGTTTCTGTGCTGCCTTAAGAAAGATTGCAGGATTCGGTTTGCCCTTATCAAAATCTTCTCCACTTAAAATTCCTCCAAAGACATCTGTCATTCTAATCTTTCCAAGATTGTACATTATCTTGTTCCTATTACCTGATGAAGCAACAATGTATTTGATATTTTCCTGCTCTAACATCTCTATGAAATCTCTCACCTTTGGAAATGGATGAATCCCTTTCTCCTCCACATTCCCCCGATAAAACTCGGCTTTCTTCTCAATGTATGATTCATAATCAATTTTCTTATTATATTTTTTCTCCATATAAGCCACAATATTTTTATCAGATAATCCACAGGAATTCTCAACATCATCCTCATCAGGACTAATTCCAAAGAGATTTAACGCCCTTGAAAAGGCATCAAGCGACAGTTGCTCACTATCAACTATAACACCATCCATATCAAAAATAACAGCTTTAAACATTTAAATATCCTTTTTGTAGGAAATAACTATTGATAAAATATATTTTATTCAATTAATTTTTATACAAAAATAATTTCAACAGGAGCGAAACTATGATTCGTATCGGAATCTTAGGTGCAAGAGGCTATACGGGTGGTGAACTTATTAGACTTCTCATTAATCATAGTGAAGTCGAAATAACTTATCTTGGAAGTAGTGAAGAAACGAATGAATCAATTACAAATTATTTTCCATCTCTAAGAAACATCCTCGAATTGAAACTCGAAAAAATCTCTCTCGATGAAATCGAAAAACGAACTGATTTCGTATTCTTAGCATTGCCTTATAAAGCATCTATGAAATACGCTCCTGAACTGATTAAGCTGGGAAAAAAGGTCGTCGATTTAAGCGCAGATTTTAGATTTAAGGATCTTCACACATACGAAAAATGGTATAATACAAACCACATCGCTAAGAAACTGAATGAACAAGTCCCTTACGGACTACCAGAATTATTCAAAAAAGAAATTGTTAAAGCAACGATGGTTGCGAATCCAGGTTGCTATACAACTGCAGGAATCTTAAGCTTTGCACCATTAATGAAATTAAATTTTGTCGATAAACAGAGCATAATAATAGATGCAAAATCCGGAATCAGCGGTGCAGGTAGAAAATACACTCGCGATTATCATTTCGTCGAATGCAATGAATCCATCAAGGC
>CAZYWQ010000080.1:0-9415 GCA_964651675.1 uncultured Candidatus Sumerlaeota bacterium
AGATTGTGCATAGCTTGTTGATTTTTTTTCTGAGTCGGAAGTCGGATAATAAAAATATCAGGGAGATGAGAAGAATTATTCTGATAAGAAGAGAAAGTATTCTTCGTATTCGGGAGATGTTGACAAGGCTATTGTAACTTAGATAGATAATAAACGGAATGGTTAGTAGAAAAAGTAATGCGATTGGATTATGAAATTCAAATGGCATTTGTATAATCTAAAATGAGTTTATTGATAATTGTTAGAATTTTCATCTTGATAATCAATAAAATTATTAGATTTAATTTATTTAATTTATTTCATAGATGATAAAGTGAATTTCTTTTTTTGTAATCGAAAGGTAATGGAATGTTAATAATTTCGGAAATATTCAAAAGTATACAGGGTGAAACAATCTTTACGGGATTGCCTTTTGTCTTTGTTAGACTTGCTGGATGCGATTTGAATTGTTCTTATTGCGATACGAAATATGCTCGAAAACAGGGAGAGAAGATCGGTGTCGGAGAAGTTTTAAAGAGGATTAAGAAATTCAATTTGAAAAATGTGTGTGTAACAGGCGGTGAACCGCTGATGCAAAAGGATTGTATGAAATTGTTGGATAAACTTTCATCCGAAAGATATGTTGTTTTGTTAGAAACGAACGGTGTCGAGGATATTTCGAAGGTTAATAAATGGGTCAGGATAATAATGGATATAAAATGTCCGGATAGTAAGGTGTTGAAAGAGACAAACTGGGATAATATTAGATATTTAAGGAAGAAAGATGAGGTTAAGTTTGTTGTGTCTTCCTATAAAGATTTTAAATGGTCTGTTGGGATAATTAATAGCTATAAACTTGATAAAAGGACAAATATTATATTTTCACCGGCATTTGGGATTGTTAAACTAAAAACACTTGCCAAATGGATTCTGAATAGTGGTTTGAATGTCAGGATGCAATGGCAGTTTCATAAATATATCTGGGGAGAAAATAAAAGGGGATTTTAAATTTATTCGAAATCGTAACCTTGATGTTCTTCGTAAACGATAAATTTTGTCCATTTTGAGATGTCATTTATTATTTTATACACTTCATTTTTAAAGTGGGGAAATGTCCAGATTTCCACAAGCCCTTTATTGGAATCTTTAGTCCGTAAAATCCCAATTCCTTCATAGGATTCCAATATACTGTTGAGAAGGTTGATGTGTTGAGGATTTACCTCAGCTTTAATCGTGATGGTATCGTCGAATATTTTATCCATAGTAGAAATTGTGCTAAATCCTGATATTCTAAATTCTCTTATTCAACAGGTTATATTTTGTAATCAATAATTATTTTCAAGAAACTTCACCTATAATCCGATTTATTTATATGGAGGAATAATTATTAAAAAATAATGTCGGAAGCTACGGTGATGACGAAAAAAACGATTTATTTAGACAATAGTGCATCGACTCCTGTTGATCCAGAAGTGATGAAGGCGATGTTTTTTACTATGAGGGATGTTTATGGTGATTCTTCAAGTGGTCATAAGTTGGGGAAGAGAGCTAAAAGATACCTGGAAGAATCGAGGGAAAAGATTGCGAAGTTTGTTGGTTGTGATTCGACCGATGTAATTTTTACAAGTGGTGGTACTGAAGCGAATAATCTTGCCATTAAGGGGATTGCATTAAAGGAAATTAGTCAGGGTAAGATGCCACATCTTATTACCGCTAAAACAGAACATTTGAGTGTTCTTAATGCTTTTAAACAATTGAGAGATCTGGGTTGTGGTGTTACTTATGTTGAAGTAGATAACAAAGGATATGTAGTAAAGCAGAGTCTGAAAAAGGTAATTAAGAAGAATACCCTTTTGATATCGTTAATGCATTCAAATAATCTGACCGGGACAATTCAGAACATCGAAGAGGTTGTTCCAAGTACGAATATTTATGCGCATAAATCTAAGTTTTCAGGAATATATTTTCACTCGGATGTTGTTCATACAATAGCCAGATTAGAAGAATGGGCTGGGATGTTGTATGGAGTAGGTGTGGATATGTTGAGTTTATCTGCACATAAAATTTATGGTCCGAAAGGTGTGGGCGCTCTGATTGTAAAGGATAAATGCAAACTATTACCGTTATTTAATGGGGAAGAAAATGGAAGAGTAAGAAGAGCAGGTACT
This sequence comes from uncultured Candidatus Sumerlaeota bacterium, assembly GCA_964651675.1. Classification (GTDB taxonomy): domain Bacteria; phylum Sumerlaeota; class CAZYWQ01; order CAZYWQ01; family CAZYWQ01; genus CAZYWQ01. The sequence goes on from CAZYWQ010000080.1 coordinate 2,148, forward strand.
GAAAATCTTCCTGGAATTGTCGGTTTTGCTACAGCTATAGAAATTTTGGCGAAAAGGGGAAGTGAGGATATCGAAAATATCAGAAGACTTGAAAAATTGTTAATCGATGAATTGGATAAGAATAAAATAAGATACTATATTAACGGGGATCCTGAAAATCATTTGCCGGGAGTTTTGAATCTGACTTTTGATGGTATAACGGATGGTGAATCATTGATGAACTTATTGGATTTGGTAGATGTATATGTATCGGCAGTTTCATCAGGTTCTTCTGGAGATAAGAACCAATCGTATGTTCTTGAGAGTATGGGCATCGATGAAAATCGGATAAAAGGGGCTATTAGAATCAGTATTGGAAGGTTTAATACGAAGGAAGATATTCTTGGTTTTGTTGATAAAGTCCAACAGATTGTTTCGAGATTAAGGAAAGCTTAAACACACTTCTGTTCTGCCTTATACAATTGTATGCGTATTTTTAATCCCACCTAATGAGTCTGTTTATGTTTCCCCAGTATTATTATGTTCGATGGCTTTTGTGGATAGTAAAAATATTACAAGGATGAAAAGTAGTATCAGTCCGTATAGTTTAATTGACATTATAAGTATCCACAATCCCTTTGTGTATAAAGGATTCCAGAAGTTGAAGAAAATATTAATTAGAATGATGCAGATTATGAGTGGCAGAGATATGATTAATCTGAGAATGGGATTTTCTAATTCGGATATGTATTTTATGACGGTGAAAATGGCGAAATAAGCAATTACGAGATAATGGTCCCAGCATAAACTCGGTAATAGTAATCCTGCTAATACAAAGATCGAATATTCCATATTGTCCGGAGCTATGTTCTGGAGAGTTCTTTTTAGAGCAATCTGGATGATGAAAAGAAGAATGAGCACTGAAACGAAATAAGTGAGGTAATTGGCAGTGTTTCCAAGATCGATTAAGGGAAGTGTGTGTGGATTCTGTGCGAAGAGTCTATTTAATAAGGCATTAATTGATTGATTAGCCTGATCCACATAAAATGTTGCACCGTATTCGGCAAATGTGGATTTTCCATAGCTCATATTTTCTAATACTGGTATGAAATCTAAATGTGTTCGGATGCCTACAAATGCGATACTGATTATCATTAAAATTATTATCCATAGAATGGAATGGGCGACTACTTTCCATTGTTTTTTTAATATGAAGTAGAAAAGAATAATCGCAGGGAATAGCTTAAATAGTGATGCAAAGGCGATAAAAAATCCGCATAGTTTTTTCCATCTTTTTATGTATAAAAACCAGATTAGTGAAAACAAGAAGAGGAGAAAAATGTTTATTTGTCCTGATGTAAGAGTTCGGTAAATGACGCTTGAATATCCTGTGAGCCAGATGGTGATGGTAAGGTTTATGAGATTGAATTTTAACTCAAGGGCTTTAAATATAAGAAAAATAGATGCGATGAGAAGTATATGGTTTAATATGAACCAGATGAGATAGGCTTTTTTGAATGTGTAAAAGGTTAATGGTGATAGGACGATACCTGTGAATGGTGGGTATACAAAGGGGTTGATGGAAGTAAAACCTTCGTATTTTTTATATTCGTGAAATATCTCACCGTCATAAGGGCTGATTCCTAATCGGATGAGTTTGGCGCCAAGATAGAAGTGTTTAAAATCGTTATGCGTGGCATATTTGTAAGCAGTATATATATTGAAGTAAGCATAGCAAATTATCCCAAGTATGAGTAATATTGAGAGTATTATTAAAGTGGGAATTTTATAAGCTTTTTTTTCCATAGTACAACATCAGTTTTTCAGAGATTTCAAATAATTATCTATCGATTCTTCGGAGATTATCAAGACTCTTTTTGCATCTTTCTATTAATTCTTTATTCTTATCAATGTTTTTGATGTAAATGGCAAATCCGGAAAATTTGTCTTTTGGATTGGGTTGGTTGTAGTAAACAAGTGTCCAATCATCAGTAATTATTTTATTAAGCTTCACAGATCTTGGTATAACAATGAAGTTTATATCCCATTTATCGAGAATTTTGTACCAGGTTTTATCGGGATATTTTGGATCATCCATTCCTTCTTCTACTATAAGGACATCTTCGAGGAATTCTCCTCCGAAGATATCGAATCGACTGTCAGTAAATACCTTGTGATATCCGGGACTTAGCCTCCAGATAAGGTATCCAGCAGAGTTGATGTTGTTGAACATTCTTCCTTCGAAGTTGTTGAGGATAATAAAATCACAGGCTTCTGATGGATAACCACTTTTGTAATAACCGACACCTTTCAGTAAATCCGAGTTATAATAAGTGTATCTGATAACATTGTATTTTTCAGCATAAATCGAGACAGCAAGAATGAGTATTGCGAAAACTTGCTGAAGTATGTATCCCTTTTTATCTCGAATAATATCTACGAAAAATGTTCTTAGTCCTTCTGCAATGAATGGAGTTGAAATTATGGCGAAAAGTGGCATATGGCGTGAGTGTGATAGGGATTGTTGCATAAGAAAAATCAGGACGAATAACTCACCAAGACTTTTGATTTTGAATTTCGAGCATATAAAAGATAATACTGTTAGGATAACGAGAATATAATAGACTTTGGTTCCCCAATAAGGTGGTTGATTCATTTCTGATATGTGCGAAACCAGATATTTATCTTTCATTACTCGCAGTGGTAAAAGATAGAGCTTGAATCCATAAGGATTGATTAAAGATGCAATGAAGAGTGATAAAAACAATATGCCCAAGATGATGATTCTTTCTTTTCGTACTTTGTCGTCGAATACGATTTGTTTCATCTTCAATTTTATGATTAGTGATAGGATAATTTCACCTGCAAGGAATGCACCGACCACTATTAATCCCATCAAAAATCCTCCGTGAAGGTTAACCCAGAGTATCATCAGAATAGGAAGGACTATCAGCCACCTGTAATTAAGATTTTCATATCGGAACCTGTAGATGAAGTGGAGAAATATGACGAAGAAAAGGAATGTGAATATGGGTGGACGAGCATATAAGAGCGTTCGAGATGCGAATATTGCCATTATCGTAAGGACGGTGGCTAAATTGATGCATTTGGTTCTTTTGATGATTAGTAAAAAAAGCAGGATGAAAGTGATGGAATTAACGAAAGTCTTGAAGATTGTTAAACATCGTAATCCACCAATTTTGGTTACTTCACCCATTTGATAGAATTTGTAGAATATAATCTGAGTGAGCCATTCGTGATTGTCCCATTTGATTTTTTCGGATGTATAGGCGAAGATATCATACTTCGGAAGTTTATAATTATTTTCGATTATGTACTTTCCCGTTTTAAGATGCCACCAGACATCGTTTTCGACTCTAATTGGTGTGAAAGAGAATAAAAAGACGCAGTATAATATGATAATGATAGCGAGAGTATAATGAATTACCTGTAATGTTTTATTTTGACTCTGAAGAAAATTCATTTTTGATTCCGCTTTTTGTTTTGAGCGAGATAATACTTATAATACAAGACAATATAATTGCAACGATAGAGATTAATTTACCCAAACGGTAACTCAGGGGATCGTAAAGAAATGTAATTTCACCTTTGCCTTCGGGTATTTCGACTGCTCTGAACAGAAAATTCGCAGGATATATTTCTAATCGTAGACTATTGTCGTAAAGAGACACCCAATTTTTTTCGTAGACCTCAGAGATTATCATAGTACAACGCTCTGGTGCGTCTATTGATAACTCTATGATATCGGGTGAGTATTTTGTTAATTCGATACTGGGAATAATTTCATCCGATATGGTAGGAAGAGATTTTTTGGTCTCGGGTATCTCGACTATTCCTATTGCGGAAGTGATGGAATCCTCTTTTGAGAGTTCATCAAGTATCTGCTTTTTAATTTCTTCTCTATTTTGTTTTTCTGAATGAAATATTTTAAGTTTCTGGGGGAAATAAATGTATGGAAGCTGCTTTTTCATCGAATAAACATATTTGTCAAAAAATTTATTTTTCAATGTTAGTTTATCTGAGTCCAACGGTTGTCTTGAGATCAGATATTTGACATAAAACAGATTGTAGAGATTGAAATTGTAAAAACCCAATTTGTCTACAAATTGTTTGTAGTCCCTGAGACAGATTGGATGATAACCGTGGATACTTGTTATTTTTGAAGGCATATATCTATTTGTAAGTTCATTGCCGATCTCGAATATCCTTACAGGCTTGGATGTTGATTCTTGTGATATTGCCTGAGTGACAGGATCGTTATATAAAAACATTTTATAATTTCTGGTTTTAGTGGTCTGGATGAATGGGAAATTGTTGAATGATAAATCGAGAAAGGAGATTAGGAAAGTAGTTACAAGAAATATAGTTACTGTTTTTTTATTCTTTTCATTCTTTTTACTAAACAGAAAGATGAATAGTGCGGTTAGAGACAAAATTAAAAACAGGAAACTTTGAAGTGTTGAATAGAGGAGATTGGTTCGGTTTAGTTCTATCTTATTTAATAAGGAAAATCTGATTCCCAAATAGAGAATCAGAAAGGCGATCACTATAATTGATAAAGAGAATAGAAAATATTTTTTGATGAATGGATCTTTTGGAGACCGAAATTGTAAATTTGATTTTAAAACAGTTTCCAATCCAAGTGCTGAGATTACTACTATGCTGAATGTGATGAGTACCATTATGGAAGCGGGTGTCCTAAACGTTTTAATTCCGGGAAAGATAGTATAAAAGATTTTAAATAGTGGTGTAAATTTACCGAGTGATAAGACTATCGCAAATAGAAAGATAAAAAGAAAAAAGAATCTTTCTTTTCGCTTGGAATAGAATAGACCTATGATGAAGAATAGAAAAGAGACCATACCAACATAATCGCTGACTATTCTTTCTTTCCATCTTCCATTGTAGTCTCCTCGTGATTTTAGGAAGAAGCCTTTGGGTCCGATGAGAGAATCACCGTTGAATCTTGGGAATATGATTTCTGAGAGTTCTTCAGGTGGGAATGAACTTGCTGTTGCCACATCGTATGTTACTCCACCGGTTCTATTCGAGTTTTGGGATAGTTCAAGAGCTGGGAATAATTGTATGCCTGATATTGAAATCGCAACTATCAAACATAGAATGAATCCTAATATGCTGGGGAGTATGTATTTTTTGTAGTGTATTTTTGAGAAGATGAAATAGATAAGATAAAAGAGTATAAGAAGTGTGGCGTAATAGAAAATCTGGAAGTGGCTTGATAGCAATTGCATTGAAAGTGCGAAACCGCAAAGAATAAAGTAATGTATTTTCTTTGTATGAGTTGCCTTGTAAAAACTACCGAATGCAAGTGGTAAAAATGCGATGGCTCCGATTTTATTGAAATGTCCGGGATAGATGAGTGTTGCTAAATGTCCCGAAAACATAAACAAAAATCCGGAGATGAAACTAATGCTTTTAGATAGATTAAAACATCGACAGAGGAAGTAAAAGAATATTCCTGCGAGAGTGAGATTGATGACATACTGATAGCCTATCGCAAAATCGAAAGGTAAGAAGATAAATATCCAATTAACAGGATAAAATGGTCTGAAGGCAAAGGAAGCGATAAAGGGTGTTCCTCCGAATAGATAAGGATTCCAGAGAGGAATCTTGCCTGTTGCCTTAAATGTTTCCCAGCCAAATTGATTCATAATGTATTCATTGCTGAGCGTATCTGTACCGTAGATAAGGTTATCTGGCAGAAATAGTTTTATAAATAGGAGATTGCATAATATAAAATAGATGGCGATTATTATTAAAATGTGAAGAGAGTTTTTATTTTTCTTAGTAGACACTTTTTGTTATTGTTTCCGAAGAATTTTTTTCCGTAACGATACTATTAATGTGTTGTGATAATATTTAGATTATGGAGATAGATTAATCAAGATTAATTGTGTTCTTTGATTGTTGAAAGAACTGATAAGGGATATTCTTCAGTTAAAACATTTTTACAGAAAGGTATAGCGTCTCTATTATACCTAAATATTTCTTAGGAATTCAGCGCTTTTTTCTGGTAGAGCTGTGTTGATGAACATTCCTGAACCCATTTCAAATCCTGCTGTTCTGGTAATTCTGGGAATTACACTGATATACCAATGAAGAGCCTCTTTGTTACCTTCGTCTTTAGGAGAAGTTCTGATAACATAATTAAAATCCGGATCTTTTAAACCTTTATAAAGTTTCAGCAAAATTGTTTTGAGTACAATTGCAAGATCTTTTATTTCTTCATCGGTGATATTTGTATAAGCTGGGGAATGTTTTTTGGGATGAATCCAGATATGGAATGGAGAGGATGCTGCATAAGGCACAAATGCCACAAAGTATTTTGAATCATATATAATGCGATCCTTAGAGAGAATTTCATCCTGAATCATTTTACAGTGAACACATTCACCATAGTCATCATAGTATCTGATAGCTCTTTCTATTCTTGTTCTGACATTAAGAGGGATTAATGGTAAGGCAATAATTTGAGAATGTGGATGCTCAAGTGATGTTCCGGCTGAGCTACCGTGATTTTTGAAAGGTATAACTAATGCTATTCTTTCGTCTTTGTATAATTCTTCTATTCGATTTTTATAGGTTTTTAGGATTAATTCAACTTGTGGATTATCTAATATTGCGGTTGTGACATTGTGTAGTGGAGATTCAATCAGGACTTCGTGAAAACCAACACCTGACATTGAACGGTGGATACCATCGAATTTCCTTGTCTTATCGCCTTCACTATTCAAAGCGGCAAATTTGTTAGGAATGACACGAACTAACCATCCTTTTTCATTTTTAATGCTGAAAACTTCAGGCGGAGTTTTGGATTCATTACCTGGACAGAAAGGGCAGTTCTGAATCAAAGGTGGTTTTTCTTCGGTGAGAGTTTTTTTAGGCGGGACAAAATCTTCCGGTCTTTTAGCTCTTTCAGTTGCGATAATTACCCATTCTTTTGTTGCAAGATTCTGTCTGATTTCTGGCATAAAGGTTTCCTTTCATATTTTTTGTGACATATATTGGGAAATGAACTTGTTTTATGCAAGGATTCATTTAATTAGAACTTGACTAAGTGTGTTCATAAAAAATAGTGTTTTATTGATAGAGATTTGTGGAGAGGTGGCTGAGTGGTTTAAGGCGTCCGACTCGAAATCGGGTGAGTGACGAATGTTGCTCCGAGGGTTCGAATCCCTCCCTCTCCGCCAGTTTTTTAATTAAATTTGTCCTGTGTTTTCTACTTTAGTTTATAGACTCTCCATTAT
>CAZYWQ010000081.1:0-7501 GCA_964651675.1 uncultured Candidatus Sumerlaeota bacterium
GGTTAAAGATGTATTTGAGTTCGAAAAAAGACCACCTACTTTTGTCAAAAATAAAAGAGAACCTATTCAGACTTATAAGGTTCTTAAGATTAAAAGATGTCCTGCGAAAAGTTTTTTAGATGAAAAAAGCCTTTTAACAAAATTTATTGGGAGAAAAAAAGAGTTATCAATTTTAAAAAATGCGTATGATAATCTAAGCAAAAAGGGAGCTACGCTCGTAGAAATAAGTGGTGATCCAGGAGTCGGCAAATCGAGGTTAATATGTGAGTTCATCAATAAATTGGATCAAAGTAGACCAAGTAAAAAGGTTCCTCCTTATAAAATGTATTTTAGTAAATGCCTTTCATTTGGAACTTCCATTCCTTATTATTTGATAACCGAATTGTTGAGAGACATTTTTGAATTGCCCGAACATAAAGATGGTAAGGAATTCTCAAACATAATTCATAAGAAAATGAAAGAAATGAAATTAGATGCGAAAGAAATTTATGATTCAATTTCATTTCTTCTGTCCATAAAGGAAGAAAAGAATCCAATCTATAAATTGTCTCCGAAAGATCGTCGAAACAAGATTTTTAAAGATATTTCGATGTTGCTGACTCATCTGGCAAGTGATTCAATAAAGGCTAAAGAAGAGTCCAGAAGCCGAACTCCGATGATTTATGTATTCGATGATTTGCAATGGATTGATGAGCTTTCGTTACAATTATTGGATTATTTTGCATCACAGTTATCCGACGAGAATATACTTTTATTTTGCGTCAAGAGAAAGATTTTTACGCATAAATGGCAGGGAAATATTAATTACATTTTCGTAGAGTTAGATGAGCTTTCATCTAAGGAAAGTAGCACACTTCTCCATCAGATATTGGGTATAAAGCAACTTCCTGCCCATATAACAGAACTGATTCTTACAAAAACTGAAGGCAATCCATTCTTCGTAGAGGAAATCGTAAAGGCTTTTATCGATGATGGCACGATTGTTCTTGATAAAGGGAAATACAAATTCACAAAAGAAATCGAGGATATAAAAATTCCCGACACAATTCAAGGTGTTATTATGTCGAGAATCGACGCTCTGGAAACGAGATTGAAACGAGTTATTCAATGCGCTTCCGTAATAGGTCATGGCTTCCGCTATAAGGTTCTTTCTTATATTACCGAGATTCAAGAGAAACTCAGAGAATATCTTGAAAAACTAATTGAAGGAGATTTTATCTATCAGCAGAGTATTATAAATGAATTAATTTATCTTTTCAGACATATTGTGACACAAGAGATAGCTTATAATACTCTTCTTTTGAAGAGAAGGCGATACTATCATCGCAAGATAGGTGAATGCCTTGAGTATGTTTACCCAGAAGATATTGAGGAAAATTGTGAGATACTTGCACATCATTATTATCATTCAGATGATCCGCAAAAAGCTGCTTATTATTTGGATAAAGCATCTGATAAGTATGAGATGCTTTATGCTAATGAGGCACTTATCGACGCTGTCAATAAACTGATTGAGGTGATTGATAAAAAATTAAAATTACCTGATGAGTACAAAGAGACAAAGGTCAATGCCTTTATTAAACTGGGTCGAGTGAAAAAATTAATTGGGAAATATGATGATTCGATTGGGGATTATTCTACATCCATAGAATTGGCGAAAGAATTTGAGTTTTTAAAACTTGAGGCAATTGGTCATAGAAATATTGCTGATTTGTACAGGATTAAAGGTGATTACGAAAAAGCCTTTGAGCATCTCAAGATAGCTTCTCAACTTTTCAACAGTCTTAATGATGAGAGCGAGGAATTGACCTGTTATAATAGTATGGGAGTTGTGTTTCAATCAAAGGGTGATTATCAAAAATCGATTGATTACTTCAATGAGGGAATCGAACTTGCTGAGAAAAAAGGTAATTTGTTAGCGAAGGCGAATGCTACGAATAATATTGGTGTTTCTTATCAGTATCTCGGTGATTATGAGAATGCATTAAAATATTTCGACCTTACTTATAATATGATGGTCGAACTTGGAAATAAGAAAGGAACAATCGCATCGCTTACGAACGCTGGGATTTGTCTTGAACGACTTGGCGAATTCGAAAAATCGCTTAGTAAATATGCAAAGTCGCTTCAAATATCGGAGGAAATCGGATACAAATATGCTATTGTTGCAAATAATCTTAATATGGGGCAATGCCATCAATATTTGGGTGAACAGACCAATGCTATAAAGTTTTTCAATAAGGTTATCAAGTTAACAAAAGAAGATAATGATTTAGCATCCGAATCAATGGCTTACGGAAACCTTGCGAAATCTTACATCCATTCGAGCAAAGATATGGAAGCTATTAATTCCATTGAAAAAGGTGAGAAATTAGCTGAATTGAGTAACAACTATTCTTCATTGATAAATGCGAGATTAGCTCGATTGATGTACCTGATAGAAAAGCAGGATTATCAATCGGCTCTTGATCTATCGAAAGAACTTATTTCGCAAATCGAAACAAAGAGTGATAGAGACAATGCACCTATTGCCTACCGACTTTATGCAAACACACTGAATGGAAAAAAGATGTTTAATGAGGCGTTGAAGCAGATTGATAAGGCATTGGAAATCTCCAGAGAAGACAATTATCCGAGAGAGCTGGCATGGGCTTTAATGATTAAAGGGGAAATACTACAGAATTTAAAAGATACCGCTAATGCTAAACAATCGATTGATGAAGCCCAAAAGATTGCCTCCAAAATTAATGATAAAACCCTGCTATCCTTACTATCCTGAGTCACAAACTGTATGTTGCATAAATGCGACCGCTATAAACTTAGGGGAAAAAGATTTTTCTGTCATTTTACCCAACCATTCTGTTATACCTGTCTCTATATTCTATGAAAGAAAAAATAATGGAATATTCCAGAAAATTGTCTGAGGAGTTCATAGGGTTCCGGGATGGAGATGAGGCTGTCTGGGAGCAAATCGTATTGGAAAACAGTCAGTGGCTTTTTTCATTATGTTTGCGAATTGTCAGACATCCAAATGATGCGGAAGATATCGTTCAGGAAACTTTTTTACAGGCATTTCGTGCACGAAAACAACTGAATGATTTTAATTATTTGAGAAGTTGGCTGCGAAAGATTTGTATACGGTTAGCAATAAGAAGACCACAAAAAGGTCAGAGTGTTTCTCTGGATGAAGTGAATGCATTTATTGCGGATGAAAAAACCGCATTTGCTGACCAATCCGCTTCTTCAAAGGAAGAACTGAAGCTTGTTTTGAACGGTCTTTCGATACTTTCGCAGCGTCAGCGTGTTTGTCTCATATTATCGGTCTTTGAAGAACTTTCAATCAATGAGATTGCCAATGAATTGGGAATCAGCAACGGTGCAGTGAAACGATATATTTTCGAAGGAAGACAGACTCTTAAGAAATTTTTTAACAAATTCTCGGGTGAGACTGAATAAGGAAGTAAGTATGAAAGATAATTTAGATGAAAAATTAAAAAAGGCTCTTAATACTCCACAGAAATTGGATGTTCAAAAATTCTCCGCTGATGTTATGCAAAAAATAAATGAAGAAAGGATTAAGGAAAGGTCTCAGACATTATTTTCGAAAATATTCTCAAGGATATATTCTTATATAACATTAAAATCTCGTTATGCAATCAAAGTAACTTATGCAGTTTCTCTTACTATGATAGCTTTAACTTTATTCATTATCGTTTATTATAAAAGTTCAATAAACAAGAAGAACGATGTGGTATCCCAAATGCAAGTCATTGAGTCCGAAACCACTAATAATAACATCAACAAAATTTTGTTAAGTACAGATGCAGATAAAATACTTTTACAGGGAGAATGGCATCTAATCTCTAACGATCCTTTACTTCAGCCTCATTCAATCTGGGAACAAAAATATTCAGAATCTTCAATAAATAACTCTTAAAGAAGGGAGAGTAAATTATGAGTTTATTTCTTACTAAAAAGCGAATTACATTTGTGAATGTTGCTTGTTTAATCATTTTAGCTTTTTTTGTTATAATGGCAATTGGAGATAGCAACTCACAAGTCTCATCAACGAAAAAAGATTCGCCACGACAAATTTTAGTGAATCCAGACTTTTCATTACCCTTAGATAAGAGTGGAAATCCACCTGGTTGGTTTCAAGCAATGATTCCCAATAATACTATAGGTTTAAAGGCAGGTATTTTCAAAGATGCAGAGGGACCATACTTATTTCTTGAGCAGCAAGGTGTTAAGGGGATGTTATTCAATAATTGGGCTCAAAGGATTGAGAATCCGCCAATAGGTGCAAGGGTACGACTCGAAGCCCTTGTTTCAACCCAAAATGCCAAAGGTAATGGCGCTGCTGTTATGGTTATGTTTTTTAGTAGAAGCGGAAGTATACTCGGTGAAGCTTCATCAGAAGGTAAGATTAACCTTACAGGAACCAAACCCTGGACTAAAATTGAACTTGATGGAAAAGTACCTACAGGTTGCACTACAGCAATAGTTCGTCTCGGATTAAGTTCTAATGCTGGTAAGCTGAAAGTTCGTTATGCAAAGTTATATTTATTGGATGAAGGAATTCCTCAGCAATCTGCTGTCGTACCGTTGGAAGCCAGAAGCTGGACAGCAGGATTAGAGCTTCTCACTAATGGAGATTTTGAGGAACTTGTTTCGGAAGATTCACCATCTGCCTGGTTTAAGGCAATGGTACCACAACAGGCAATTGACCACAAAGCAGGAATCGAAGAGCTTCCTAATCATGGTAAGGTTGCGTACATTAAACAAAGAGGGACAAGAGTTTCGTTGGTAAACAATTGGGCGCAAAGACTCGAAGTGATTCCGGTTGGAGCGAGATTAAAACTTACAGCAGAAGTCAAAACAGCGGATGTTCCTGAAAATACTGGTGTGGTGATGATTCAATGCTGGGATACGAAATCGAGTTCTGAAGGAAAACTCCTTGCTGCTGCCACTTCTCAAAGTTCTCAACCTATTGGGGGTACAAGAGATTGGACGAAGGTTTCGATGGAAGTAACGGTTCCACAAAATACGGATGCCATTACTGTAAGATGTGGGATGTACCAATCAGGAATGATATGGTTTGATAATGTTTCATTGAAAATCGTTTCTCCACCGCCTGCAAATACGGGTTCAGGACAGCAAGTCAAAGGTTTTAAGGTTACTGCTGAGTCAATGCAGCAATTGGAAACAATAAAAAATTTAAGTGAAAAACTTATCCAGCTCTCTAAAAAAGAGCTGGATAAGGATATCGAAATCCGTAAAGAAATTTATGCACTTGGAGATGAGAAATTCGAGATTGTTTTATTTTTTAGTTTTTCAAATCCTGATTAATAACCTCTGAAATACTTCATTATGGACGGGATGGACGGGATGGATGATCTGGATGGTGTAGGCTATTTATCCTGGGCTATCAAGCAGAGCAATTGTGGTAGTTCGATTTAATTGAATTTATCTTGAAAATGTAATCCTCTTTGTTATATTAAGTCTAATCTGAAGTGAAAAATCATTAACTTTTTCGTTATTGGAGAGATGCTAATGACTCAAGGTAAATATATAATTAAATTAATTTTTATCATTTCTTTCATTATAATATCACAAACCACATTTTCTCTATCTTATGACATTGACCTGAATGCTAATTCGCCAATATTACAGCTGGTTGGCGAGGAAGATTATAATTATTCAGGCAATGCAATTGCTTCAGGCGATGTTAATAACGATGGTTATGGAGATATTATTGTCGGTGCAATGGGTGCTGATCCATTAGGTCGTGTTAATGGTGGTATTGTTTATATCATTTATGGATATGAACTGTCAATGGCTGTTATAGAATTGGATGATATATCAGGAATCGGTACGAAAATCTATGGACCGCAGGACTATTCTCTTTTAGGCTATTCACTCTGTGTGGGAGATTTTAATGGTGATACAGTCGATGACATATTTATTGGCGCTATAGGTGCAGGAGCTGGTGAAGTTTATGTTATTTATGGTGACAATAATCTGAGTTCGAATGACATAATAGACCTTCAATCTTACTCTGGTTCGTATACTAAGATTGTAGGAAAGGATAATGGAAGTCAGTTTGGATTTTCTATCGCTTCAGGGGATATAGATAATGATGATTTTGATGATATAATTGCAGGTGCTCCCTTGTTCAGCACAACCGTTGATGAGATAGGCGACACATTTGTTATTTATGGCACTTTATCACCACCGACTGAAGTTCTACTCAGTTCTCCGACAATTCCTATAACAGAAATTGTGGGTGAGACTGGATTTGCTCAGTCGGGATTTGCAGTCGGCAGTGGAATGATAAATTCCGATTATTATTATGATATATTAATAGGAGCTCCTTTTTCAGATACTTCAAATGGTGATGAGACTGGTGAGGTTTATGTTATTTACGGCACACAATCAATGCCATCCCTCATTGACTTATCGAGCGAAGAGTATGATCACAATTTTATAGGCGCTGATCCTTATGATAATTTAGGGTATTCATTGGCTACTGGACAATTATATGGTGATACAGCCTATGATTGGAATGAAGATATACTAATTGGAGCTCCAGGAGTTAATTCGACCAATTCTGAAAATAAAGGGAAGGTATACCTAATATATGGTGGTGGTGGTTTTATAACAGACTTGCGGTATTTTGATTATTATTATGGAACTTTAATTAAAGGGGCAAATTTCGATGATACGCTTGGGGAAGCTGTGGCAACTGGAAATATTGATGGTAATGCTTATGAGGACATTATAATTGGTGATAAAAATGCCTCTCCTTTTATCAGAGTGGAAGGAGGAGCGGTCTATTTTATTTTTGGAGGCGGTTCATTCTCCTATCCAGTTGATTTGAGTATACGAACAGATAGAGAAAGAGTAATATTCGGCGAAAAAATTCATAATTATTTAGGTGATTCTGTTGCCTGTGGTGATATTAATGGGGATGGATTTGGTGAGATACTTTGTGGAGCAACAGGATTTGGGAAGATTTTAGAACCCAAGCTTGGTAAGGCTTATGCAATATCTCTTAGTCCTCCCAAAATAACGAAAGCAATATTTTGTGACATTATAAATTCTAATAATATTCCTGAGACGGATGAGTTGATTATTCTGCAATTTAATCAAATAATTGATGTTGTGGATCCTGGAAGTATTGGGAAAAGTCAGAGTAGTGAACAAGAGCCTGTGGAAATAACATCCTATGATTTTTATCTGACAAATGATGCATCCTTAGGCACAGGTGCTACGATGATAAGAAATCCGGGGAATCCTACTCAAGTCATAATTAAACTTGGTCAGGGTGTTCAGGGGATTACTGTCCCGGGTGATGTTACTGGAATTGATATTGGAGCCTATATGCGAGATGGATTGATATTCAATCCTTATACTTTGATGGATGCTCAAGATGGTGGTGTACCTGATGTTAACGACTCTACCATTGATATCAAGTTTACTTTCGTTCCCAATGCAGTAT
>CAZYWQ010000081.1:7511-9329 GCA_964651675.1 uncultured Candidatus Sumerlaeota bacterium
GCTACAGGCGGTACTGTAAAGCTTGATGAAACTGATGATAACACATATTCGAAACATCAGCTTTATATTCCACCAAATGCCATATCAGAAGATTTGGACTTCCTGATAGATAATCCTTCTTATCCATCAGATGATCTTAGTCTTCCTACGGCTGTTAGATTCAGGATTTTATATCCCAATTCAAAGGCTGATTATAAAGAGGATTTACCCTTTAACAGACCCGTAAAGCTAACAATGGAATATAATATGGATATGCTTGATATTCAAAAAGGCTTTATGGAAAAATATGTGAGAATATTCAAATTAGCCAAGGTTGGTTCGGATGATTACAAATGGTTTGTTGCACCTGAATATCAGATTGTAAATTATAGCAGTAAGACAGTGACGATGTTCATAGATATATTGGAGGAAGATCAAAATGAAGCTGATGGAACAGGTGGACTTTTCGGTACATTACCTGTTGTTACTGTAGATGAGAATAGTGTTTCCGTAAAATCAAGTGGTGGTTCGTCAGCATCTTTAAGATTATATGTGGCAGAACAGAGTGGTCCAATCCTTCAGCCTGAATCAGAAGGTGCTTATACGATTCATACTATTGAGTTCCCTGGTTACGCACTGTGTGATCCGAGTGACACGGATGGAATCACCGTTACGATTCGTCAATCGAATCTTACTGAAAGAGTAGGATTTCAAACAGGTTATACCTATTTCCCTAATCAGAGTGGTGCTGTTTTCACGATTGAGACGAAAGATTATCAGGATAATAGTGTTGCTTTTAGTAGCCCTGTAAACTTAACTGTACAATACTTAGTCGATCCAGCACCTGATATGACAGATGTGGTAGATTTTAATAACAATCCCGGGCAAGAGAATCAGATGCGTATTTGTAAGTCCGAGACTGCAAATCCACCTGATTATAGTTTTATTGGTGGAACTCAAACGGTAAATACAACATTGCATACAGTTAGTATAGATAATTTATCTGATTTAACAAAAGAAAGTGGAATATGTATGTATGGAGCGGTTGTTGATACAAGCGTGCAGCCATCGTTTGTGCTAGTAGATTGGGAATTGTTTGAGTAGTCTGAAAAATTGGATATTATAAGGTTTTTCTGATTAAATCCGATAAAAAATATAAGGTGGATTTGTTAAGAACCGAAAAATTTTGCAGTTTAGAACAAGAATGCAAGGTAAGGGA
This sequence comes from uncultured Candidatus Sumerlaeota bacterium, assembly GCA_964651675.1. GTDB lineage: Bacteria > Sumerlaeota > CAZYWQ01 > CAZYWQ01 > CAZYWQ01 > CAZYWQ01. The sequence continues at coordinate 8,710 of CAZYWQ010000081.1, forward strand.
GGAAGTAGGTTTGTAAGATATCATTCACACAGGAATCCTGTGGCTATGGAGGTAAAAATGCAGTTTCGAGAGAGTGCGTTCACATTAATCGAATTGCTTATAGTAGTTGCGATAATTGCTATATTAGCTGCGATAGCTGTACCGAATTTTCTTGAGGCACAAACAAGATCGAAAGTTTCTCGTGTCAGATCCGATATGCGTACAATCACAACAGCATTAGAATCTTATGATGCTGTAAATAATGATTATCCACCTAATGATGGAGTGTTTTTTGTTACTTCCACCCTTTTGACAACTCCAGTTTCATTTCTTTCATCTCGTCCTATTGATCCATTTACTATTGGTCTTGAAGATCCTATACGGAGAGGAATTCCGTATCGAAGTGATGAAGGGGCGCATTACACCTATTGGCGGATTGTTACGCTTAAAGAATACAATACTGTGCGTGATACTGTAGTACAGGTAGATTTTGAAGCTGGTGGAAATCGAGGTGCTTTAAAGAAGTATGGTAAATGGTACCAGAATTCCATTGGACCGGATGGTTATTTATACGATTTATCTGCAGGAGAAGGAGGAAGTGGAGTTTTGCCAGCGCCGGGATTTTTACCCTGGGGATACTC
>CAZYWQ010000082.1:0-7219 GCA_964651675.1 uncultured Candidatus Sumerlaeota bacterium
TCCCCCATCCTTTTCTCTCAAGTTACGCAAGAATGGGTTGCACGGTATGATGGTCCTGTAAGTGATGTTGATTTTGTTCAAGCTATAGCTATAGATAGCGCAGGAAATGTCTATGTCACTGGAAGAAGCAATGGTTCAGGAACTGGTTTCGATTATGCAACTGTAAAGTATGATAGTTCAGGAGTAGAGCAGTGGGTAGCGAGATATGATGGTCCGGCTAATTCTGACGATATGGCATGGGATATCGTCTTAGACAACTGGGGGAATGTCTATGTCACAGGAGATAGTATTGGTTTAGACACTCTTGAAGATTATACAACAATAAAATATAATAGTGAGGGAATTGAGCAATGGATTGTGAGATATAATGGTCCAGGTAATGATGAGGATTATGCAAGAGCTATGACTATAGACAGCTCAGGGAATATCTACGTTACAGGAATGAGCGATGGTGTGAACACTTACGGTGATTTCACAACTGTCAAGTATAATAATGCGGGGATTCAGCAGTGGGTGGCAAGATATCAAGGTCCATATGGTGACGATTTTGCATGGGCTATAGCCATAGATGATCTGGAAAATATTTATGTCACCGGAGGTAGTATATCTTCAGAGAGTCTTGGTGATTATGCAACGGTAAAGTATAATAATGCAGGAGTAGAGCAGTGGGTAGTGAGATATGACGGTACAGCCCAATGGTATGATTTCTCAATAGACATAGCAGTAGATACTTCAAGAAATGTCTATGTAACAGGATGGAGCATGAATCCTGAATCTGATTATGATTATGCGGCTGTGAAATATAATAGTGAAGGAATAGAGCAATGGGTTGCAAGATATAACGGTCCAGGGAATGATCAGGATTACGCAAGAGCTATGACTATAGACAATTCAGGGAATATCTATGTTACAGGGATGAGCTATGGTGTGAATACTGATGGTGATTATGCGACTATAAAATACAATAGTTTAGGAATAGAGCAGTGGGTTGCAAGATATGACGGAGAGGGAAATGCTAATGATGAAGCAAAAGCAATTGCAGTAGATACCTCGGGGAATGTCTATGTAACAGGTAGAAGTATGGGTATAGGAACATGGTCAGATTATGCAACTGTAAAATACAATAATTCCGGTGTTCAACAATGGGTAATGAGATATAATGGACCTGGAAATGCTTATGATGAGGTATTAGACATAGCCATAGACAACTCAGATAATGTTTATATCACGGGAAGGAGTGAGGATTCAGTAACTGAAAATGACTATACCACCATAAAGTACTCCAAAAGCACTTTTTCTGATGCATTTTATTTGTATTAACATCATAAAAAAACACAAAATAAAAAAAGGTCGGTTTTGTTTACCGACCTTTTGAGTAGATTAGAGAAAGCGGGGAATTTGTAATACCCCGACATAGCACAATTAATTCAACAGAAAGGCTAAATCATCGTTATCTTCGTCAAAAAATAATTCATCTTCTTGAATTTCATCAAAAGAAATATCCTCAGGCTGCACCTGTTCCTCTGAACCAATTTCTGCTGGAGCTACTGGGACATCAGGATTGGTCTCAAGAGCACCCCAATTTCCCATTCCAGGTCTGAATGGTCTTTGACCCTGTCCTTGAGCACCTTGTGGACCGACTCCCATTCCGGGACTAAAGGATTGGTTATTGGGATTACGCATCTGAAGTCCACCTCTTGCTCCACCTCTCGCATTGCCTCTCATACCATATCCTTGCCTTTGTCCTCGTCCCTGTCTGGAAGCAGGACGATTTCCAATTGCCTGTCTATCTTTTATTCTTTGTCTAACATTATTACCGATAAATTCTTTGATCTTCTCCTGTTGTTCAGAAGTAAGAATTTCTTTCATAACAATCTTGCGATTTATGGTAGATTTGAGCATTTCTGTCTTTATCTTGCCCAATTCCTCAATCTTGGCATCAATAGCTGATTTATTGATAGTATCAGCATCTAACAAACTTCTTAATTCAATCTTAGCAACTTCTAACTTTGCCTTGAGTTCGATCATTTTTTTATCGATCTCCTCAGAGGCTTCTTTTATCGCTTTGATTTGGTCATCTGTTAATTCAAGTTTTTCTTTCACCTGAGGATTTTGAAGAAAGGCTAATTCTCTACAAACACCACGACCAGCAGCGCCTCCCCTTAACATCGGTTGAGCATAAACAATTATAGCAAGGCTTGTGACTATTAAAAATGCAATTGCAATCACAGCGACGCTTTTTCTCGACAACTTCATAGTTGTTACCTCCTTTATTCATTTCTTTCTGCTTTTTAACTCTGCAACTGATATGCCAAATTTGAGTAATTTAATCTTTTTGTGCAATGCACTCAATCTATTAGTCTTAAATTGATTCACATATTTGTTGCTACAATACAAAACTATCCAAAATGGAACAGAGATTTACAAAATTGTACAATATGGTAGATTTTAATATGCACTTCTCTTTGTTTTTGATTGACTATTCATAATATAACTGGTTAGAAAAATAAATGGAGTTTAAAGATGCTCATCGGACATTGTATCCTTTGGCAATTATCTTTGTAATTAATTTGCTCGCACATCTGTAGAAAAATAAATTAATCACAAAAGATGCAAAGAAGAACATAAAATATTATTAATCTATTTGCGCTCTGTGTTTTTCGCTCTGTGTTCTCTGTGGCTAAGAATTTAAAAAGGGAGAAATTGGAATATGATAGCATTAGCGAGTGACCATGGTGGATTCTGTATAAAAGAAGCTATAAGAAAATATCTTGAGAAGGAGAATATTCCGTACAGGGATTTTGGGACTTATAGCGAGGAGTCGGTAGATTATCCCGACTTTATCTATCCAGCAGCTCTGTCTGTTGCGGAAAAGATTTGTGATAGGGCAATATTGGTCGATGGTATAGGATCAAGTTCTGCAGCAATTGCCAACAAATTATGGGGTGTAACAGCAGCGGTTTGTAATGACTACTTTTCAACCATTATGTGTCGTCAGCATTCGAACGCTAATGTGATGTGTATAGGTGGTAAAACAATTGGAGACGGTTTGGCGATCGAACTTGTTAAACTATTTCTCAATACAGAATTTTTAGGTGGGAAATACGCCAAACGATTAGAAAAAATCGAACAGATTTCCCAAAGACATTTGAAAAGGATTTAAACAAATTTTCTGTAGGGAACAGTCGCGACTATTTCCTACAAAACACAAAAAAAAGAAGCCTCACTGTTTAAATGAGGCTTCGGGAAAGAAACGAAGAATAATCAGGGAGTTATATGTTAAGTCAAATTAACGAGCTGCTCCATTATTTCATCACTTGTCACGATAACGCGTGAAGACGCCTGATATCCTCTTTGAGTTGTAATAAGATTAATGAATTCCTGAGCCAAGTCAACATTGGATAACTCTAAAGCACTGCTGATAATCGTACCTGTTCCACTAACAGTCGGAGTAACAATAAGTGCCTCACCAGAAATACCTGTCTTCGTGAATAAGTTTGACCCTGCTCTCAATAAACCATTATTATTTTCGAATCTCGCAATGGCAAGTTGAGCAAGTGTTCTCGATGTACCATTAGAAAATACACCAATGATGTTACCTTCTTCATCAATGTTCAAAGATGTCAAATTACCTGCTGAGAAACCATCCTGGGTCTGATATTTTACTGCCGATTCTGCTGCATAGTAAGTGCTTCCCGAAAAGTTTATACCAACAACCTGGTCCTGTTGGGCTCCATCAAAATCGAATTCAACCTGAAATAACGCTGAAGTGGACAAATCAAGATTTCCATTCTCATCAAATTCAACAGTCTCTTCAATAAGATCCAATTCAGACTGATTAAGAGCATCTGGGCAAGAAATATGGAACTGATATTGATTAACAATTGGTGGACCAGTTACTGGGTCAAGTTTGTTGAAGAAGATAGTCAACTGATGACCATTACCTAATGAATCATAGATTGTAATTGTCGAAGAGAAATTGGAAGTGCCACCAGCATTGTCAGGATCATAGGTTAAGACTTCGGCATCTGCATCAAAGTTGGCTGAGAGAATTATACCAGAACCATCAGGCGTATCAGGTACTGTTCCACCATCTCCAGTCATTCTCGGTTGAGTTGTCGTGAATGACAAATTGATATCACCTAATTGACCCATGGGATTGCCTGTAATATCGTATTGGTAACCCTGAACCCTTAAATCATCAGGATTAACAAGATAGCCCTGACTATCCACACTAAATTGTCCTGCTCGGGTATAAAACTGTTCTTGTCCTCTTTGAAGTACAAAGAAACCCTCACCATTAATACCCAAATCCGTAACTGTTGTAGTGTTTTGAAAGGAACCCTGATGAAATAAATTATCAACAGTAGCGAGGTTAACTCCTCGACCAATCTGAGCAGTTCCACCGGTTAGTGTTTGACTCAATAAATCTTCAAAAGTACCACGAGCGCCTTTAAATCCGACAGTGTTTATGTTTGCTATATTGTTACTGATAACCTGTATTCCCTGTCCTAAACTTGATAAAGCACTCGCTGCTGAGAAAAGTGCGCTTACGACTGACATTGTCCTTCTCTCCTTTCTCTATATTTTTATTTTTTATTTACGATATCTCCGTTACATCACTGATACTTATTTTTTCACCGTTGACTATTAGATATGTATAACCATTTTCGAATACTACTCGCTCAACCACACCCATAATATATGTGGTTGCTGATACACTATTACCATCTGCATCTGTAGCCGAGACCTCGAATCGATAATTTCCATCCGCTAAAGGACTGTTATCATTATCAAGACCATCGAATTCTATTCTGTGTTCTCCAGCACTTTGATTTTCGAGAGTTATAGTCTTAACAATATTTCCATCTTCATCATATACCGTTATAGTGACTTCTTCTGCATCGGACGCCAGGTTATATATCATTTCTGGATTTTCTTCACCTACAGTATAATTAAATGTGTCTCCTTGTGCAAGTATGCTCTTACCTATGAATGATAGTACCAGATTATTATTTTGTGATGCAGTATAGATAAGAAGACTGTTGATCGTATCGTCTAAGTTCATTAACTGTTCGAGTTGACTGAATTGGCAAAGCTGTGAAGTGAATTCATTTGCATCTTGAGGATCCAAAGGGTCCTGAGATTGAATCTGCGCAACTAAAATCTGAAGGAAATCATCCTTGCCCATTACACCTGAAGAACCCGTACTCGTAGCCCAAGTTATGTCGCTTACTTGACTAATATTCATCTTTTTCTCCTTCTCAATTATACTATTATATGTACTCTTCCATCCTTTATAATCTTTTGTGTATTATTTAAAATATTGTCATTTTTTGTGGTTGTATTATCCGTTACTGAGCTGAAAGGAACATTAACCGAATTCTGGTTTTGACTGAATTGTGGATTGTTGTTTTGACTTTGTGTGTTTACATTTACATTGAATGATTCAACTGTGATGTTTAACTTATTTAATCCCTCTCTGAGTGAGGAAACATTTTGCAATATAGCTTCTCTGATTTGCTCTGTATCGGTAATTATATTCAAGAAGGCATTTTTACCTTCTTTTAGGGATAATTCTAATTCGATTTGTCCTAATTCAGGTGGTTCTAATTTAACGCTAATTTTGTCTTCGACTTTTATTCTGCGCGTTTCAATATAATCAATGATTTGATTGATGATATTAAATTGATCTATCTTCTGAGGTGTCTCCATATCTTTTTGTACATTAGATGTGGTTGTTATATTACGGACTTGCTGGGAAAAAAGATTTGATTGTGTGTTATCTATTTTACTTTCACCATCTGTCGATTGTGGTTGGTTTTTGTTTCCTATGGCAGATGTGCGTTCTGTAATAACAGAAGTTATCGCCTTTGACTTCGGAGAAGCAACATTCAATTTATTTGCATCCACTGTTTCGGGAACATCGCTTTTTGGTAAATTCTGAGTGCTAACATTCTTCTCCGCAACCTTCGAAACATTTTCTTTGGGGCTTTCGACTATAACTTTGTTATCATTAGATAAATTCCGCTCAAACTCCTGGACTTTTTCGCCTTGAACAATTTTTTGTTCAGGATTCTGATTATCTGTTTCTAAAGAAATAAAATTGCTCTCATTTGGAGTGATTACTTCGCTTGTTCCTGATAAGACAAGTTTGGCACCTTCAGGAATAGAAATGGAATCGGATACCTTTACATCAAATTTTTGAGGATTGACCAAAACAGTTGTATTACTCGGTTTCATTGAATCAGATGATTTGGGATTGACGATTGCTTCCGAATTCTGTGGAACTTCCTTCTCTTCTAAAATTCCTGTATCGGCTATAGGTTGTTTGTTCGGTGAAGCTGAATTTACTTTTTCAGGAGTCGGTACATTATTTTTAATGTCAATTGTGTGCGATTTGGGAGAATCAAGTGGTGTTGCCTTCAAAGAAAACTTTTCGGGTACTTCTAATGGTATGTCTATTTTTTCAACATTTTGTGATTCTGCTCTGGTATTAGTCCCATCTGACTTAATCTGAATCGGATTACTGATTTTGGGAGAGATTTTTTCAATCGACTCAAATGTTGTATTTGTTTTTTCTGTATTCTGTGGTTCGGTTTCAATTTTTATCTCATTCGATTTAATATAATTAAGAATGTTATTTCTTGGAGGAAAAATTTCGTTTGAATCTAATGTTGGATTTATTGTCTCGGGATTCTGTAAATCATTTTTAATATTAATATCTGAAACCTTAAAGTAATTAAGATTAGCCACTCTCGGAGGTAATTGTTCAGTTGGCTTTGCAAATACTGTTTCTTCCGCTTCAACTTGATTGGATAAGGGGATAGAATTATCATTCTTTATCCCCTCACCCTTCCCCATAATCGGGGCAGTTTCCAAGATACCAACTCTTTCTTCCTTAGAAGAAAGTTTTTCAGATGTGTTTGTGGGGTTATGAAATTTGAAATTATCTTGTTTATTGTGAACTTCATTATTTATGAAGCCGTAATTTTTTAACAAGCTGCTTAATCGAGATTCTTCATCAGTTTGTAATTCTGATAAATTGTTAAAGAGTGTGTTATTCGATATTTTAATTTCATCAGCGGAGTTTAAGATTTTCTCTATGAAAGGGTCTGTTTCAAGATTTACTTTTTCCTGAGATGTCGGATTTATAATCACACCATCATCATTCGTAACAATAATATCTGTGTCGGACATAAACAGTTCCGCAATATTC
>CAZYWQ010000082.1:7229-9271 GCA_964651675.1 uncultured Candidatus Sumerlaeota bacterium
GTTTAAGAATATCATAATTTATGGCTTTATTAGGCAAGATTGCCGAAGTTTCTTGAGATGGAATTATTTTATTAAAAGCATTTGACACCGCAGTTTTTATCTTATCAGCCATTACTCCTACTAAACCATCTACTTTTTCACTCGCTGATTTCGGGACATTCTGGTAGTTAATCTCAGATTCATCAGACTCTATAATTAGCGGTTCAATATCATCGAATGAAACACCATTAGAAAGAAATGGCACAATTTGGTTTATAATTGAATCTACATCATCAATTATTCTGTCAATCTCATCATCTGATAAATTCAGCTTGGGAAGATTTTCGCCAAGGAATTCTTTTATCTTCTCAATTATCTTTGCTGTAGGAACAGTTACAGGAGAACTGGATTCTGAATTAGAAGATGAGCTTTCTCTCAAAATTAATCCTGTTGGTATCAATTCCGAAAGATTTGTATTTCGTAAAGTGTTTATGACTTTTGTCTTTAAAGGATTGATAAGTGATATAGGATAATTATCTTGTTCATTACCAAAATCGCTAATCAGAGATGAAAAAAGGGAATCAAAAGAGTTGTTTTGATCGAAGTCACCGAGTAATGCACCTTTATCAATGTTAACTAACGAATCTGGTAAGAATCCAGATAATAATCCGCTCAAGTTCATAAAGAATCCTTTTATCACATAAAAATTTGCTATCAACCGTCTTTGCAACTCGAATGCCAATCTTGAAAATTAGATTTGGACCAAATATGTAACCTGCAAGAAATCAATTGATTGCAAATGAAAATTGATTGGATTAGTAGAAGTCTCCGGCAACATTTACACAGATCAAATAGGAAGAATATACCTACCAAACGATAAAATTTTTCCGAATTGAATTGTTGATTTAAACATCCAATTGAACGAATCTACATAAAACAAAAATTGCTCGAAATAAATATAAGGAAAGTAATTATGAAACGAATTGTGTCAATTCTTATTTGCATTTTACTAATCGCAAACGGAGTTTCATTCGCAACCGATTCATTTATCACAAAAAGCAGATTGCAATCAGGCAAATACGATAACGATGAATTAGCTATAAAATCTTTGAGACCCGATTTTGATCTCTTTTTCGATTCTTCAATCGTCGACTTTAGTTATCTCCTCGATCCACCATCAGGCAAATACGGTTTCGTAAGTAAAAAGGAAGATGGTCATCTCTATTTTGAAAATGGTGAAAGGGCAAGATTTTGGGGAGTTGTTGTTGATCAGGAGATGGTCGATATTCCATTTAACAGAATAGATGAGGTAATGGATTCTCTGGCAAGAGCAGGAGTAAATATGTTACGATTGCATTCATTGGATAATCGCGGTGCTGAGAAATATAAGGTTGTCAGAAGATGCGTTATTGATGATGCTTATCCGAATAGCGATAACTCAAGACATTTCGATCCTGATTATTTAAAAAGAATCGATTACTGGATTTACTCTGCAAAAAAACGAGGGATTTATGTATACCTTGTGAATCGAGCTTATAGAACTTTTAAATCAGGAGATGGTGTCGAAAATGCGGATGCATTAGACCGTGCTGCAAGACCAGAAGCCTTCTTCGATGAAAGATTGATCGAGCTGCAAAAGGAATATGCGGAAGATTTCTTCACCAAACATATCAACTCTTTCACAGGTTTGTCCTACTCTAATGATCCGACCGTTGCCATAATAGAAATCTTCAACGAAGATAGTCTGTTTATGCGACCTTATAAATGGGATAATATGGCTGAACCATATAAAAGTAACTTCAAGAAGCTCTGGAATGAGTGGCTTAAAAAAGAATATCAGACAACGGATAATCTGAGAAAGTCCTGGACGAATAACAATGGTATTTGCGCATTGACCAAAGAAGAAAGTCTCGAAAAAATGAACATTGCTCTTCCTGATATGAATGAAGAAGGTTATGAACAGGCTATCAAGAGAAGTTGGGATGATGTAAAGAAGTCGCCTATCAGGAGAAGAGATGGCGTTAGATTTGCAATCGAACTTCAGCGGAAATATTTCGCTACTA
>CAZYWQ010000083.1:0-9261 GCA_964651675.1 uncultured Candidatus Sumerlaeota bacterium
TCTTTGGACTGCATCCTTTAATTGGTTATGTCTTATCCTTAATAACCGTTCCCATTCCGATTATCGCCTTATTTTATTTTGTGTCAAAGATAACTGAAGAGACTGATCCTGTTCTTAAAGATTTTATTGTGGGAGTGAAAAAATTTTGGGTTAAAGGCGAATTCCTCTATCTTTTTCACACACTTATATTGATAGTCTTATTTTACAATGCCAAATTTTATTTGAATGGAACACTTTTCCCGAAAAATAGTATTATAAGTATGATTTTTGCAGGAATATGTATCTGGATAGCCTTTTATTCTCTCTGTCTAAGTATATATACCTTTCCGATACTTGTTAATCAGAATGTTTCTTATAAAAAGATGTTTATCCGAGCCAATTTAATGCTTTTGAGCAAACCTTTGTTTACTCTTGCTGCTTTTCTCAATGTGCTTTTCTTACTTTTAATTGTATACTTTACTAAATTTGTAGGATTTTTCATCTTCTTTATTAGTTTGTCGGTTGTAATGATGAATTCGGCTTATCAGACCGTTATAGAGTATTATGAAGAATTAGAAAATGCCGAAAAGAAAAAGAGGGGGGAAATTGAGGAACCAAAGTCCTGGAAAGCTCTGAAAGAGCAGGAGGTATTAAAAAAGAAGAAGAGACATAGGACTCTTCGGGAGATTCTTAAACCCTGGGAGTATTAATGTGGTTCAATGACTCAGCAAACTTGAGTATATTGTATTTCCACCAGGTGGTAATTTCTGAAAAACTGATTACTGTTTTCTCACATTGGAATAGGATTGTGGCTTTTGATTGTGAAAAATCAATTGACATAGACAAAGGAGATGTAATAAATTTTCATATAAGAGATTATCTATTTACATATATATAAAAAGTTGAATAATTGTAACTGATAAATTGTTTGAATTTGTAGTGAGAACCTTACATATTTTGATATATATTTTTATCGAATGATAGGACCAAAGGTCATTAATTAAATAACTATTGAAGGTGATTCTATGGTAAAAAAAGGCAATCCTGGGAAAAAGAGCGAGAATGATAAAAAGAAAACTATGCCTGAATCTGCGAGTAAAGATTCGATTGTGTTACCGGATACATTAGATATCGAATCAGCAGAATATTTTGGAACACCTCGTGGAGTTGATAGTAGAAACGTTTCTCGCAACATAGGTAAAATCCTTGAAGAAGCAGGATTAGTCAATCAGGAGATGACATCCAAAGCGATAGATTATTCGAAAGAAGCAGGGATATCAGTTAAGAGTGTTTTAACACAGCAAGGTCTTGTTTCAGAGGAAGATTTTTTAGAAGCCATAGCATCCCATATGGGTATGGAAACCGTTGACTTATCGAAGGAGAGGATTGAAAAAGAAGCTGTGGAGATGATCCCTGCGAAAGTGGCTAAGAAATATGGTATCATTCCTATCAAAAAGGATAATGGAAGACTTTATATAGCGATTAGAGACCCATTAAACATAGAGGCAATAGATGATTTACAGAAGTTTCTGCCAAGTATTGAAATCAAAGGTATGGTTGCCTCTGAAGGCGATATCGAGCAAGCAATAAGAAAATATTATGATAACATCGATGTCTCCAATCTTTATAAAGATACAACAACTGAGGAAGAAACAAAAGAGTCCGGTGGCAATGTTCTCCTCGATTCCTATTCTCACATCGACCTTGATGAGAGTGATGCGAATGAACCACCTATAGTGAAATATGTTGATTTGATGTTTAAACATGCTATCCATGACAGAGCCAGTGATATTCATGTTGAACCGACTAAAACGGGAATTAGTATTCGTTTCAGAGTTGATGGACTTCTTCACGATGTTCCTCCGCCAAGTAGAAAATATTTCAACGCTATTATTTCGAGAATAAAAGTTTTATCCGGTATGGACCTCGCTGAAAAGAGAGTTCCACAGGATGGCAGAATTATGCTTAACTTACCGGACAAGAAACTTGATCTTCGTGTTTCAGTCATCCCTGGAATTTTTGGTGAGTGTGTTGTTATGCGTATTTTGGATGCTTCAACCCTATTGTTAGGACTTGAAGATGTTGGTTTCTTACCAGACTCTATTGAAATATTCGAAAAACTGATTAAAAGTCCAACTGGAATTATATTAATGACTGGTCCGACTGGAAGCGGTAAAACTACTACGCTTTATGCTGCCTTATCCACTCTTAACACACCTGATAGAAAGATTATTACTCTCGAGAACCCTGTTGAGTATCAGATAGAGGGAATCAATCAGATGCAGACTGTCGAAGATATAGGATTGGATTTTGCGATGGGATTAAGAACGGTCTTGAGGCAGTCGCCTGACATTATATTAGTTGGTGAGATGCGTGACTTAGAAACTGCCGAAATCGGAATTAGAGCGGCTCTTACAGGTCACCTCGTATTTAGCACACTTCATACCAATGATGCTCCCAGCGCTGCTACCCGTCTTATCGATATGGGAGTGAAACCATTTCTTATATCTTCGAGTGTTCACGCTATAATTGCCCAGAGATTAGTGCGTCGGATTTGTTCTCATTGCAAAGTTGAGTATACTCCGCATCCCGAAGAGATAATCGAAATGGGATATAATCCAGAAGAACATCGTGATAAGCCTTTTTATAAAGGGAGTGGATGTGAGCGATGCAATGACACAGGTTATAGAGGCAGAACTGCAATACACGAAATATTTACTTTAATGCCAACGACAAGGGCAATGATAATCAAATCAGTTGCTGCTTCTAAACTGAAGAAAGAGGCTATTCGGACAGGTATGAGAACACTTCGTATGGATGGTTGGGAAAAAGTGTTGTTGGGTATTACTACTATAGAAGAGGTTTTGAGAATCACTCAGGAAACATAAAATTTCTTTAGCTATGCTTATCTATCTTATGAAAGAGGATATATAGGCTATAGTACATTTTAAATAAAAATTAGAGAAAACAATCGAGAGAGGTGGTATTTAATTATGCTTGATATGAACGAAATGCTTAAGGTCATCGTGGAGAGGGACTGTTCTGACCTACATTTATCGGTAGGTAAACCACCTGTTATGAGAAAAGATGGAGTTCTTGAAGTTATCGATCAGGCGGTATTAACGCCAGAAGATATTGAACGACTAATGAGAGAAATTACTCCTCCAAGACACCAGCAGATAATACAAGAACAAGGAAGTACAGACTTTGCGTATGCCTTTAGTGATTTGGCAAGATTCAGAACAAATGTCTTTAGAACAAGAGGAAATTTAGGAATCGTAATGCGTCTAATTCCTACAAGAATATTGGATTTTGAGGAACTTGGATTACCTAAAGAAACTACTATTGAGTTGCTCCATAGACCGAGAGGGATGGTATTAGTTGTTGGTCCTACTGGAAGTGGAAAGACAACATCATTGGCGACGATGATTGATTATATTAATAGAAATACCTATCAGCATATTATTACAATAGAAGACCCGATTGAATATTATCATCCTCATAGGAAATGTATTGTGAGCCATCGTGAGCTTCATGTTGATACTCCGTCTTTTGCAAGTTCTATTCGTGTTGCCCTAAGACAGGATCCGGATGTTATACTTGTAGGTGAGATGAGAGACTTGGAAACTATGGAGGCGGCGATAACAGCGGCTGAAACAGGACATTTAGTTTTCGCTACCTTGCATACTATAAATGCTGCTCAAACAGTAGACCGTGTTATAGATGCTTTTCCAGTTAACCAGCAGGAACAAATACGATCGGTTTTATCAGTAGCACTTATCGCTGTTATTGCTCAGACATTATTACCACGAGCTTCAGGAAAGGGAAGAATTGCTGGTTATGAAATTATGCTTGTTACCCCTGCTATTGCTAATTTAATCAGAGAAAAGAAAACAAACCGAATAACCTCAACGATTCAAACAAGCGGTAAATTGGGTATGATGACAATGGATGATTACCTGATGGGTCTATGGAGAGATGGGAAAATTACAGCCGAGATGGCTATAGAGAGGGCTCATTATCCTGACCAACAACGGCAGAGAATTATGGGTGGTAAAATAAAAGAAGAAGAACAAACTGAAGAAGAAGAAATGGAGCAACCTGTTATTTAAAGAAGGTTGGTGTATACTCTTATTGATTTAATTTTTAACATTGAGTATTAAGTTGTCCATTATAAAAAATAAAAAAGGAGATGGATGGATTGGTTAAGAAGAAAAAGAAAATACCATATAGTCCATTAGAAGCAGCCCAGAAGAGCGAAAATATTAGGTCTTATACTATCAAAGATGAAGCGGCAAAATTAGTTGAGAAAGAATTGAAGGAGAAATATGCCCTTCCTGAGGATCTGGAAAGAGAAGTAGCTGATAAAATAGATACTCCAACAGTGACTCATAAATTAGAAACAGATTCTGACTTTAGGGAGGTTTTATCAAGAGAGACAGGTATACCATTTGTTAACCTGAGTGATTATGCCCCTTTTGGTGACCCAACTATTCTGCGGTATATAACATCAACACAGGCAAAGATGTATAAGGTCTTTCCATTAAAACTTGAAAATAACGGAAGTTTAACGATTGCTATTTCTGATCCTCTCAATGTGAGTGTTATAGATAATCTCAGACTATCATTAGATGTGCCAATAAATCCTGTATGTGCTAATGAAGATGATATAGTCGATATGATAGACAGGTATTATGGATTAGGAGATGACACGATAGCAAAATGGCTTGAGGAGGAAGATAAAAAAGGAGAAGATGATATTCTTGGTGACCTGGCTCATGATCATGATTTATCTGACCTTGAGAGGATAGCTAATGAAGCACCGGTTAAGAGATTGGTCAACCTTATTCTTATTCAGGCAATAAAAGAGAGAGCGAGTGATATACATATTGAGCCATTTTCAGATATAGTAAGAGTGAGATACCGAGTAGACGGAGTATTGCGAGAAATACCACCCCCCCCCAAACATATGCAAATCGGAATAATTTCGCGTTTTAAAATTATGTCTGAGATGGATATTGCGGAAACAAGGATGCCTCAGGATGGAAGAATTAAACTGACTTTTCAGGATAGAGACATCGAACTTCGTGTGTCTACTCTACCAACCGTTCATGGTGAATGTGTTGTTATGAGAGTTTTAGACAAACAAATGATGATGATGGGAATTGAACAGTTGGGATTCGGAACGGAAATTTTGGAAAGGTTTATGAAATTTCTTAGAAGACCAAATGGAATTATATTGGCAACAGGTCCTACTGGATGTGGTAAAACAACGACATTATATGCGGCATTTAATGAGATTGTCGATCCAACCTTAAAATTAATCACGACTGAAGATCCTGTAGAATATCAGCTTGATGGTGTTATGCAGATAAATATAAATGCAAATGTTGGATTGACTTTTGCGAGTTGTTTGCGTTCGATTCTTCGTCATGACCCTGATATTGTTCTTGTAGGAGAGATTCGTGATATTGAAACAGGGCAAATATCTATTCAGGCATCATTAACAGGTCACCTTGTGTTCAGTACTATTCATACAAATTCGGCTGCCACAACACTTACAAGACTAATAGACATGGGTATCGAACCATTTTTGCTAACTTCTACTCTTCAGGCTATTATTGGACAAAGGTTAGTTCGTACGATATGCGAAAATTGTAGAGAAGCTTATGTGCCAACCGATGAGGAACTCGAAGCGTTTAAATTAAGTAGAGAAGATATTAAAGATATGACTTTCTTTCATGGCGCAGGTTGTCCAGAATGTGCCAATACAGGTTATAAAGGTAGAATAGGAGTTTTCGAATTATTATCGGTTACAGAGGAGATTAAGGAATTAGTGCTTGAAAGGGCAAGCTCGGATGAAATTAATAAAACGGCATTAAAGCAGGGAATGGTTTCGATGCGTAAGGATGGTTTGTTAAAAGTTTTTGCAGGGGTTACAACTCTGGAAGAGATATTAAAACATACACCTGAAGATGAAGAAGAAGTAGATTTCTATAAGGCAATGAAACAAAAAGAAGAGAAAGAAGAAATCGAGGAGGAAAAACCTAAGACAACTGCGGAATTTGTTAAAAAAGAAACTGCTGCGCATTATAAACCTTTTGGTGATGCAGATAAACCTGAAGAGTAATGAGTGTATAATGTAATAATTGAATATAGAATTCTGGAGACTCTCATAAAGGAGGATTAATTTATGCCCCAATATGCATATGAAGCGCTCGATAAAGGTGGTAAAAAAGTTAAAGGAGTTATAGAAGCGAATAATGAAGAGGTAATTGTAGAGCGATTGAGAGGAATGGGTTTTTATCCGACTGATGTAAAACGGAAAAAGGTTAGTGCGGCAAAAATGGATATAGCCGCCTTACCACTTATAAGGAATATAGTCTACAGGATAACTTCAAAACATTTAACAACTTTTTCAAGACAGTTTGCCACTCTGATTGGTGCTGGATTGCCATTGTTAAGGAGTCTAAGAATACTCGAGGACCAGACTGAGTCGATTATTTTTAAGAAAAAAATTAGACAGGTTTCTCAAGATATCGAAGGTGGTAGTACATTATCGGATGCTTTAGCAAAACATCCAAAGGTTTTTGATAAACTCTATGTGAATATGGTTAGAGCGGGAGAAATTGGTGGTGTTCTCGAGAATGTTTTGTTGAAAATAGCAGAGTTTTTAGAAAAGAGACAGGCTTTGAAACAGAAAGTTCGTTCAGCAATGACCTATCCACTTGTTGTTTTATGCCTTGCCATCATAATTGTTGGATTTATTTTGTTGAAGATTGTGCCAAAGTTCCGAACGATCTTTGCTCAACTCGGTGCTAAATCGCTTCCATTACCAACCGAAATATTAATAACAGTTAGTGAAATATTAGTAAAAAGAGCACCTTTAGTTGCTATTGGTGTTATTCTTTTGGTTGTCATTTTTAGGAAAATTAATCAAACAAGAAATGGTAAGTATGTCTTTGATGTCATTAAGCTGAAACTTCCTGTGTTCGGTGAAATATTAAGGAAAATCGCCATAACAAGGTGGGCAAGTACTTTATCAACATTAATAACAAGTGGTGTTCCTATTCTTCAGGCACTTGATATTGTTAAAGATACATCGGGAAATGAAGTGGTTTCACGGGCGATGGTCAAGGTTCATTCGAGTATTAAAGATGGTGATACAATCCACGAACCGTTATCTAAAGAAGAAATATTTCCTCCTCTTGTTGTGCATATGGTTGCGGTCGGTGAAGAGACAGGTGCTATCGATCAGATGCTGACAAAGGTTGCGGAAGCTTATGAGCGAGAGGTGGATGCTACGGTTGATGCTTTGGCTTCGATTATCGAGCCTGTTATGATTGTTTGCCTGGGAGTTATGGTGGGTGCTGTTGTTATTGCGTTATATTTACCTCTCTTTATGATACCAAAATTGATAAAGTAAGAATATTTGATCACAATTTTACTCGGTTCATATTCAATATTATTAGCCACGAGAAAGTACGAAAAAACACGAAGAGATAAATAAGATTCTTTCGTGTGATTTGGTATGATTTCGTGGCTATTTTTTTTATCAGAAAGGAGATAAAAGATGCATAGATTTGTTCCGCTGATAGGTATATTATTTTTTCTTGGTATTTGTTATCTGTTTAGTAGTAATCGAAGGGCAATAAAACCGCAGGTGATTATTTGGGGATTGTTATTACAATTTATATTTGCTTTGTTGATTTTAAAAACAGGACCAGGTCAAAGTACCTTTGAGTTTTTAAATGATCAGGTTGTAAGATTTCTTGGTTTTGTAAAAGAGGGCGCTGATTTTGTATTTGGTAATCTAACTAAAGACCATATCCCTGTGGGAACTGGTGCACATAATACCTTTCAGCAATCTGAGTTGGATGGTGCAGTATTAGTTGCACAAACCGCATCATCATTCGCTTTTAAGGTTCTACCAACAATAATCTTCTTTTCAGCTATTATGGCAGTTTTGTATTATTGGGGAGTTATGCAGAGGATAATCGAGGCTATTGCGTGGATAATGTCTAAGACAATGAAAACCTCAGGTTCAGAATCTCTTTCTGCTGCATCAAATATATTTGTGGGACAGACAGAAGCGCCTTTTGTCATTAGACCATTTATCGACAGAATGACGAATTCCGAAATTATGGCAGTTATGACAGGAGGTTTTGCGACAATTGCAGGAGGTGTCTTTATTGCCTATGTTGGATTTTTACATCATCTGGTTCCTAATATAGCAGGGCATTTGATAGCAGCGAGTATTATGTCTGCACCAGCAGCGTTAGTTATGGCTAAAATAATGTACCCAGAGACGGAGGAATCGGAAACGGCTGGTATTGTAAGAGTTCATTTACAAAAAGTTGATGCAAATATGTTTGATGCCGCAACAAGGGGAGCATCGGATGGATTGCATCTTGCCTTAAATGTTGGAGCGATGTTAATCGCATTTTTAGCTATTATTGCCTTATTGAATGGTATCTTAGGAGCTATTGGAGGGCGGATAGGAATCGAAGATTTAACATTGAGTAGGATTTTAGGATGGGTGTTCTCACCTGTGGCAATAATTATAGGAGTACCATTTAAAGATGCTCTGGAAGTCGGTCACCTTTTAGGTTTAAAAATATTTGCAACTGAGCTTGTTGCCTATAAGAATCTTGCGGAAGCGTCGGAACTCACAATACGCTCTCGTATTATCGCTTCTTATGCATTGTGTGGATTTGCCAATTTTATATCTATAGGAATTCAAATTGGTGGAATAAGTGTTTTGGCTCCGAGCAGAAGACATGACCTTGCAAGATTAGCCTTCAGGGCAATGGTCGCAGGTGCTTTTGCTTCGTTTACAACAGCTTGTATTGCTGCCATTTTGATTTAGGGATTTCTTATAGGATAATTTACTCTTTACAAATAGATCTTGTTATTATAGCAATACCGAGATTTTTTAGATTTTTTCTCCATTTTAACATTAACTGATCTACAGATACGCTATGAGAAAGGATTTGTATGAAGGTTATAGCAGTTTTTGGCACAAGACCTGAAGCGATTAAATTGGTGCCTGTAATAAAGGAATTTCAGAGACATCCGAGTGAGATAGAACTAAAAATTTGCGTTACAGCACAACATAGACAGATGCTTGATGCAGTCCTAAAGGTATTCGAGATTGTCCCGGATTATGATTTGGATATAATGAGAAATAGGCAAACTTTATTTGATATTACTAATGATATACTTGTGAAAATTAGAGATGTTTATGATAAAGAAAATCCTGACATTGTATTTGTTCAAGGG
>CAZYWQ010000084.1:0-9129 GCA_964651675.1 uncultured Candidatus Sumerlaeota bacterium
GGCATAATCTTCCAGCAAGGAATCGCCATAGGAAAGTTCCACGGTGATATTACACCAGCAACACCCATCGGTATCCTGATAGACATACAAAATTTATCACCCAATTCGGATGTAGTCGTCTGACCAAACAATCTTCTCCCTTCACTTGCCATATAAAAAGCCGTATCGATTCCTTCCTGAACATCTCCTTCGGTCTCCATCAATATCTTGCCCATTTCTCTTGTCATTACTTTTGCAATTTCTTGTTTCCTTTCAACCAACAACCGATAAGCTTTTTCAAGTAATAAACCTCTCTTTGGTGGTGGAACTTTGCGCCATTTATCCCAGGCTTTTCTTGCAGCCAAAACTGCCTCGTTTACATCATTCTCATCGGATGAAGGAAAGACTCCAACTACATCATCCCTATTAGCAGGGCTAATATTCTCAAATGTCTTTCCCGATTTTGCCTGAACCCACTTTCCATTTATAAAATTCTTATACACATCTCCCATTCTTTAAACCTCCTTCGATATTAAATAATTTTATGAAACAACTTATAAAACATAATTATAAATTCATTTCAACATAAAAACCTTATTATACATTACTTCGATGATTTTATTCCCTTTAATGCCATTCCCTCAGCATCTGTTATTCTGAAATAGAATCCCCAACCAAGAATTCCCTGAGTCAATTTAATTAGTACTATATTTTTCCCCTTCTTTAATCTAACATCAGCAATATCATCATCCTCAAGAGCAGCTCTATACTCATCTCTGGCAATAACTAAATCACCATTCAACCACACCTTTATTCCATCATCACTCCCAACTCTTATTTGTGCATCTTTATCATTATCAGACTCAAACTCTCCATAAAGATAAGCCATCACCCACTCCTTTTTTTCATAAACAGGTGAAATATCGATATAACCATCTTTAATTAAGTCTTCAGGATATGGTTTCCACTTCACAATCTCATTAAATGATTTATATTCCTTATCTGATGAAAAACCATCCTCCTCCGGATCAAATATTTTATCAAATCCAACTTTATTACTATTATCAAAAGGTCCAATAATCATCCACTTTATAGCAATATCCTGAATTCCTGATAAATGTCTTTTTATTTGATTCATTACCTTTGTCATCCCTTCATCCTTATACAATGATGCTACACCATTGAGTTTTGGAATTCGACTATTGTAATCAGCCCAATTATACTCCCAATCATCATAAGAACTACTTGCGAGAGCTTTATATTTTAAATCTCCTATATCTTTCCATTTCTTAAAATAAAAATATGAAGCAACATAAGATTTGAAAACCTTTGCCAATGCCAACTCATACTCAAGTGTATTTAATGTATATTTATACAGATTATGTGAAGAACCGTTCGCTTTCAGAAATTTCTTATTAACCAAAAACTTTTCAAAAGACTTTTTGGCAACAGGCGATTTAACAATATCATTTTTAGATGATTTTAAAATAGAAATCATTTTATAAATAATGTCAATCGCCTCTTGTTTTTCAGCAACTATTTTATCAACCGAATTTTTACATTCATCATATATCTTATTCAATTCATGCCGTCCTCTAATTACATCATCTCTGACCCACAACTCATTTGGCGTCCACTTCCTATGATTTTTACTGTATTCTTCAAAATAAAACATTTTGGTGATTGCCTTATCCGACAGCAACATCAACTTAGCCATTTCATCAGCAGAATCACTTCCAAAGGTAAGTATTGCCCATTCTTTTGCTATTTCCTCAGTACCTAATTCAGGCTCCCACATCAAACGCCTTGCAGCATATATATTAGCCTGATTCCATATATCAGTTTGCACAATAGGTCCACCAGTTCCACCTCCATAATGCCAGTTCCAAATCCCAACGATATGTCGATTCCTCGCATAATGCCGATACGCATCAACAAAATCTCTACCTAAAAAATTAGGAAACGCACCCTTGCCTTCATATTCTCGGGTACATTGAAACTCAATCATCCTATCTACACCATTAACATCTATCGTGGGATTATATAATTCATACTTCCAGAAATCAGTTATAGTATACTTCGTTGAAAAAATAAGATTTTCCTTATTGGGAACCATTTCCAAAATCTTTCTCTGTAACTCTGGATTTGCATTCATTAAATCCTCTTTCAGATCCCAGGTTCTGTGAATATACTTCTTTCCAGAATCCTTCACAACGACATCATAAGTCTCGTTAATTGTTTTCGCAATACGCTGTTTATAAGGAATAGTATTACAATCAGAGCAATATTTCTCTTCTCCATAAGCGTACACTCCGCATCCAATATAAGCTTCACCAATGTTGCGATTTTCACCAAGTCGTAACATTGAATATTTAATATCAGGAAACAACCTATGAAATTCCTTATATTTCGATCTATAAAATTGCCATAGCATTGGTTTGCCAAAACAATATATTCTCCCCATTCCCCAACCCAATTTTACTTGTTCAGGATTAAAATCATTCTCCGTTATGTCCCTTTGATATTTCGAAAAAAGTACTTCTTTAGGAAATAGAAATTCATCGCTTATAGAAGCAATATCAATAAAATCCATCTTAGCATTATTAACAAACTCCCGCAGTTTTTCACGATTCTTTACAGTTCTTTGATAACCCTCTGAATTTATTGCGAACAAATCCTGATCAACATCCTCAAATAGTGCAATCTGAGTAGGAGAAATATAGGTCGGTACCGTATTATATCCCATAATCAATGCGTTTTCAGGTATATCACTTGCCATTCTGATTTTTAAAGGTGTAGAATAAATCCTATTCATATCTCCCAATGCCTTATTGGGTTCAATAATAATTCTTTCACATAATACAAACAATGCATAAATCAAATTTCGATCATTTGAAGCTTTAATGTTTACATTAATTCGATCATTAATTTTTTTTGAATCAATAAGAAAAAATTCAGCAGGTTTCTGATTAAAAATAAGCCTTTTCCTTTTAATATCCTCAGGTACAATATCCGTAATTTCACAAACGACAGTAATTTTTAAATTTTTGTATTTATTAACATTTTCCCTATTATAGACAATTGCTATTGGTTTATTGACACTATTTAACTGAGAACAACTAAGCGAAAAATGAAGCTCATCTAACAATTCAGGTATCGCTGAATGTTTGATCAAACTTTTTGGTAGAAAAACAACGCACTCCTCGTCAACTCCACAGATGACATTGTGAAAGATAAAAAGAAGGAGAATCAAAATTCCCAATTTAATTTTCATAATGAATCCCCTTTATTGAAATATTAATGCATTAAAAGCCATAATCTTACATTACTTTTACATAAACCGAAAGACAATATTCATTAACTAACATCTATATCTTTAAATAATCAGAATTAACAAATATCATATTAGAAATACTACTGAAATAGCAAGCTTTTTAAAAAAAGTGTTAAAGCAGTACTTAGACAAAATATAAATGTTTTACTTGACACAAAGGAAAATTTTTTAGAAATTACTAAAAACAAGAGTGGACAAATGTCTGTCTTAAGAAAGGTACAAATGCAAACAACAAAAATATTACTTATTTTGCTTTTGATATTTTTCTTAACTATACAATCAACTTTCGCCTTCTCATTTTTGGATTACCTCATAGACAGAGGTAACGACTTTATTGATATATTCAGAATTAGATTCAGTATCGCTCCCAAAGCAAAGGCAATTGGAGTACATGCCCGTGCAACCTGTCTTGCTCAAATCGGATTCATCTACTTCGATGGTCATTTTGTTGGGATGGATAGACGCGCTTTCGGCGTCTGGAATGAAAGTAAAATGGAAGGTGGCATTAGCGCATTATACTACACTGATATTGAATCAGACGCTCCTTATGGAAATTCCTTCCTCGATGAGAACACACAATGGTTCAACATTACCGACAGGGGACTCATACGAAATGATATCTATTGGGATGATGGTAGATACCACCCTGTAAGCATAGGTGTTGAAGCTCAACTCGCAATACTCCCCGGAGTCGACATCGGAGTTTATCCCGAAGAAATCGTCGACTTTATCTGGGGACTTTTCACTTTTGACTTCTGGCAAGATGATGTCTCTAAAACAGATGTACAATATTTTGATAAAAGTTACAAAGATTAATTTTAATTGAAATTTGGTACACTGATTTAGTTCTTCAAAAACTTATGATTATCATTTTTTTACCGATAATTATAAAGGGATTTTAACCTTGAGAACTGTATAACCTTAATAAAAACCTTAAAGAGAGGGTTTATAAGAATTATGAAAAGAACAAAAAAGAACGGTTTTACAGTAGTCGAAATTCTTGTTGCATTAGTGCTTTTATCTTTCGGCATATTTGGCGTCCTCGATTTTTATACCCGAACCGTTAGATTATCACACTATAATGCATTGCAGATACAAGCTATGGCATTAGCTAACAAAAAGGCTGCAGAACTTTCATCTATGGGGATGGGGGCTATCAAAAAATCATTCAATCTCCCCGAAGGTCCTCTTTCTAATTATGTATATCCGAATAAGCCTTCACCATTCAAAGAGAACAATCAACTTTCCTTCCTATACAGATTCAACCAGCACAAAAAACACCAAAATATAAATGTCGCTTTTATTGAAGTATTTGAATCTGAAGGAGCAAAAAGAAAATTATTCAGTTGTGAAGTTTACATAAAATAAAGGAGACAGGCTAAATTTTATGAAACCGAAAACAAATATAAAAAATTATGGTGTAACCTTAGTCGAACTAATTATAATCATAGCTGTGGGAGTTATTGTATTCGGTTTAATCCTTGGAATATTAATATCCACATCCAAAGCAGTCGGTAAAGGGATGAAATCTGAATCGGTCATAAGCGAAGCTGAAAATGATTTAGAAAAAATATCCTCTTTCATCAATAACATTGTTATCGATGAATCAGTCAAACTTGCTATTGCCAAGAAAAACCAAGCTAAATTCTTATATTCACCTGAAAAATTAGGTATATGGACATCGAGTATGAATAAGGCTGACCCATATACCTATATCGAGCTATTCAATAACAAACAAATCGATCCGCCCAAAATCTATGTTGCTGATGTTGAGTTAGGAACCAACAAACGCACTGATTCACCCTTAGGTCCTGGATTCGAAGATGTTGCTACAGAACTTTCTTTTAGATATGCAACTGATTTCCAAAACGATGAGCCTTTATGGAAAGACAGCATTCCGGCAGATACAATACCAGCATTAATCGAAGTAAAAATTTCAGCAAAATCCACTGAAAAAGAAGTTAAACCTTTAGAAATCATTACTACTTATAAAACATTTTAGGAGATGGGATAAGTATGAAAAAGATTACTTATCGAAAAAACAACAAAGGATTTGTATTAGTTGCAGCCATAGGTGTTTCTGCCATCTTATTTATGATGGTTATGGCTTTATATTCCTATACCAAAGTCAATTTTGACCATTCAGCAAGGGTATATGAAAGAACCAGAATGAACCTGAGTATCAGCAATGCATTAGAATATTTTAAAGAACAAATCGCATTAGGTGATCTCAAGACACACAAGATTGACTTTGATGAAAACAAATGCTCAGTCGAAGGATATGTAATTGCTGCAAAAGGTAACGAAGACATCTATGGTAAATACGCCATACAGTATGTTCCTGGAGATTACATCATCTCTATGGTATGTTCATATCTATCGGAGAATAAGCGTTCTTCAGACCAAAGAGCAGCCTTTATTATTAATATCAGCGAGATTGGAACAGTTCTGAGATTAAAAAACTACTCATACTGATGGAGAAAATCATATATGGAAAAAGATTCACTAAAATTAGGACTACTATTCAAAGAAACTGGATTTATTAGAGAAACTGACTGGCAAAGATTTTTAAAAGAAATGAACATCTCCCAGAAATCTCTTGGAGAAGTTTTATTTCAAGAAGTATCATTTAAAACCTTTAAAGAATTTGGAGCGGTTGGAACCAAAACCATTAAAAATATCTTCCTAACAGAAATACCTCTGCCTTTTGGGAAAAAGAAGAAAAAAGTTGTCGAAGAAGAAGTCCCAAAATTCGATAATTTTATCAATCTTCCAGAACTTTATGATTTCTTTGAGAACAACACGAAAAGCATAACCTATGTTTATGATAAACTAATCAAGAATGGAGTACTTTCCAAAGAATTTGTTAAGAATATCGAGAAAGGAAGTAAAAAATCAAAAGCAGCCCTTGCCAAACAAATTGCAAAAAAACAAATCATCACTCCAGAAATGGTCACAGAATGTATAATACGCGATATTGATTTCCAGAAAAAATGTAGATTCTTAATGGTCAAAGAACTTTTCACTTCCAATAACATTTTATCAGAAAAAGACATAACTGAAGCGCAGGCAGAAGCCGAAAAAACTTCGACTCCAATTATCAATATCCTTGAAAAGAAAAAGAAATATACTCAGGGAGAACTTTTTAATGCCATACACGAAGAGAATATCTGGTTCGAAGAATTCGACTTCGACAAATTCAAAATATCCGACAAAACAATTAAGCATCTACCACTACGATATATAGAAAGAACTCTCGCAATTCCTGTTAAAAAGCTCAGAAACAAACTCACACTCGCAATGGTCAATCCATTCGACATCAAAACCTTAGACACAGTATCATTCTTAACAGACACAGATGTATCACCAATCTATATCAATGAGAGTGACTTCTTTATCTTATTCGAAAAATTCGTCTCAAAAGAACCTAAAGAAGAAACGAAAGTAAAAATCGAACCTAAAAAGGGAGTTGCTGATACATTCCCTGAAGAAAAGAAAACCATAAAACCAGAAAAAACTGCTCCCGCACCTAAAGAAATACCCATTAAAAAAGCAACTCCAAGAATAGAAACAGAAAAAAAACATACAGAGGTGGCTATGGATAAACAACTTCAAAGCATTGCCGAAAGCGGATCCGCCGTAGAAGTTGTCGCAACAGCAGTCGAAAAAGCAATCAACAATCGAGCAACCGACATCCACTTCGAATCGATGGAAGATTGTATGCGTATAAGATTCAGGATTGATGGCAGACTCCACAACATCCTGGACATCAGTAAAGACATTCAGGAATCGGTGCTATCAAGGATAAAAATACTATCAAATATGGATGTTACCGAAAGAAGACGACCTCAGGATGGACACTTTTCTTTCAAAATTGAGAATAAAAATTATGATATGAGAATCGCCACAATACCAACATTCTGGGGCGAAAAATTAGTTATGCGAATTTTCAGTGAGGCTACTATCCTCAAAGGTTTTAATGAATTAGGGCTTGAAAAAGACGACCTGGAAAAGTTGAACAACCTTATAAGATTACCAAATGGAATGCTTCTTGTTACAGGACCCACCGGTAGTGGAAAAACATCCACTCTTTATTCAGCCCTCAACACCCTAAACGAAGAACACAGAAATATAATAACTATCGAAGATCCAATTGAATATAGAATTAGAGGAACAAACCAAATACAAGTCGATACAGGTATCGATTTAACCTTTGCAAACTGTATAAGAGCCGTACTAAGACAGGATGCAAATGTTTTGATGGTTGGAGAAATCAGAGATCCAGATACTGCCTATATAGCAACCAGAGCAGCTCTTACGGGACATCTCGTCCTGAGCACACTTCATACAGGTTCATCAGTAGCCGCCTTAACCACACTACAATATTTAGATGTTGAACCATTTATGATTGCAAGCTCCGTAATTGGAGTAGTTGCACAGAGACTAATCAGGAAAATCTGTCCATACTGTGAAAAGAGTTATAAACCGACAAAAGCAATCCTTGATGAATTAAAAATATCGGAGAACTCAGCAAAAAAGATAAAAAGAGGTACTGGATGCGAAAAGTGTCTCAATACAGGATTTTTAGGTCGAACAGGCATCTTTGAAATACTTCCAATTTCAAACACAATCAGAAAAATGGTAGTTGATGGTGCATCAGAACAAGAAATCAAAAATGTCTCAGTAGAGGAAGGATTAAAAACACTCTTTCTTGGTGGTCGAGAAAAAGTATTACAAGGTATTACCACACCAGAAGAAGTCTTAAGCATTGTACAATTTTAGTCGTATCTAAATATAAATGGAGGGAAGAATAAATGCCTAAATCAACAGGTAAAAAACCGAAAAAGGAAGGTGGAGACAAAGGCTCCCTTTATGAAAAAATGGAGTCATCTTCAAAAACGGGTATCCCCAAATATGCGGAACCAGGTATGGGAGAAATCAGCGTCTTCGGTCCGAGTTCGCGTGACCTTGCTGCTTTCTTAAGGCAACTTTCTGTTCTACTTGATGCAGGTATTCCTCTTTTAAGAAGTTTGCGAATTATGAGTGTTAGATCACATCATTCAAAACTCAAAAAAGTTGCAAATGACTTAGCTGATAATGTGGAACGCGGTAAAACTCTTTCTACCTCTATGGAAGAATATTCTAAAATATTTCCACCTCTCACAATCAATGTTATAAAAACTGGAGAAGTATCCGGTACACTCGAATCCTCACTCAGAAGACTCGCAGAATTAATGGAAAAGAAGGCAGACCTTAAACAAAAAATCATTTCCGCTTCTGTATATCCTGTTATTGTGCTTTCGGTAGCTCTGTTTGTTGTTATTTTAATTTTAACAATGGCGATACCGCGATTTGAAACAATTTATAATCAACATGATGTTCCCTTACCTACACCAACAAAAATCGTCCTTGCTCTTTCACACATTGTTATTGGAGCCTGGTTTATCTACATTCCTTTGATAATCGTCCTTATAATCCTATATCTCGTGTTCAGGAAAACACCAGCAGGTAGAGTCATAGTTGACAAAATCCGATTAAAATTTCCAGTTTATGGGAAAATTAATACTAAAGTCGCTGTTGCGAGATTTAGCAGAACTCTTGGAACGCTATTGACATCAGGAGTCCCGCTTCTTGAAGGTGTCTCAGTATCTGCCACTACCAGTGAAAATGTCCATGTGAGAAAAACACTATCTAATGTTTACAGCGTTCTCGAAAAAGGTGGTAAGATGGAAGATCCACTTAGAGAAAGCAAAGTTTTTCCCCAGTTCGTTATTGATATGATTGCCATTGGTGATGAAGCAGGAACTCTTGACAAT
>CAZYWQ010000085.1:0-5886 GCA_964651675.1 uncultured Candidatus Sumerlaeota bacterium
TTATATTATTGATACGCTTACCTTAAGTCGGAAGTTGTTTTCATTTTTGAGTCACCACAATCTTGAATCTCTCAGGGATTATCATAATATCTATTCCATAAGGGTTCATCGTGCCTTAGAGGATGCCATTATTACTTTTAAATTGCTAATGATATTTTTCGAGAAACTCAAAGAGAAGAGTATAACGACATTAAAGGAGTTGGAAGAGTATCAGGGAACTGACCTTAGATGTATGTGGGACAGTCGAAACATACCTGCGTTAGTTAACAATGAGCATTATCAATTACTAGCAGAAGCGATGAATCGTCAGGCAGAAATAATTATGGAATATAAAAACAGTTCAGGTGTGATTACAAAGAGAGTTGTTACACCATACCGATTTGTATATGAAAGGGGAAACTATTACTTCAGTGGATTTTGCCAACTGAGAGATGAAGAAAGAACCTTCAACCTAAACCGCATTATGAGTATCCAACTGGAAGAGAAAAAATAGTTGTTTAAATCTTATTACGAAACAAAATCCAATTTCTTTTCAGAATATAACATTTAACATTTCAGTTCTAAAAACTTTCTCTCGAAGATTTGATAATTATAGAGTTAATCATATAATCGTGAAGCTAATCGTGAACCTAATCGTGAAGTGTTATCTCAAGATATAATGAATGTTTCTCCCCCTTTAGACAATCATCCTGAAAATCCCCGTAAGAAGATTTGGGATTAGCAAAACAATTTGCTATTTATAAAAACCACGAAAAAGAAATAACTGTTTGTTGATTTATTATTGGTTTCTTGCGTTTTATTAACCTTATTCTCATCTATTTTATAATGTATTATGCTGTAAATTGGGTGGTTATAAAATATTCAAATAATCTCATTTTTTTCTTGACAACACTAATAATTAGTTATTATTATCATAACTGTTAATTATTTATTGGTGAATGGTATGGTAACTTATAAGAGATTAACTAATTTGTCATTGAGGGCTTTGAGTCGCCTTCTGATTAGGAATTTTGTTCTATTATCTTCCGAAAGAAAACAGAAAGAATTCCTTGAGCTTAGATTGAAAGCATTATGTAAAAAAATCGATGATTTGCGTTTTGATTTCACTCGGAAGATTGTCGAGGCAGTTGATGCTGACGGTCATCTAATATTTTCTAATGAAACGAAGCGTGCCATTGCGAGAAAAGAGATGGAAATCTCTTCAAAGAATTTTCAGTCTTTAATCACGAAAAGAGAGGTTTTGAAAAGAGAATTGTTGCGTTCAACTATAAGATATAATGAGTTTGTAAATCTAAGGATGACTTTAGGTAATTTGGTTTTGCTTGCGACAATCGAACCAAATCTGTTCAAGAAGAAAAAAAGAAGACGAAAGAAAATCATTAAGAGTGAAAGAGAGCTTCTTGAGAGTGCGAATTGAGATCTCTGAATAATGAACACTGTAGCGGTGCGAGTTATCGCAATTAAGAAATCACAGAAACACTGAAGAATGGAAGCACGGAATGGGGATTTAAATTAAAAGATTAAATCAATAAGATTGTCGAGAGAAGACAATAAAATTTTTTCCGTGATTCTATAATTCCGTGTTTCAGTGATTAAATTTAATATCACAATATTGTCGCATAAATGCGACCGCTACATTATTTAAAACTATTCCGAATAGAAAAGATGGAGGATTATGAGGAGAAAAGCCAATCCAAATTTTCTTCTTAAGGTCTGTCAGGGGATTATTGAGTATCTGGAAGAGGAGCTTGATCTTGAGGTTTTTAAAGATGATGACATAATAAAATGTAAGCCGAAGCGTAGGAAATATCTTGATAATGATACACGCGATAAAATTATCTGGAATCTGTACTCTGTGCATAACTATTCATATAAGGAAATAGCTCAATTGTTATCGAAAGTTAATCCTGAATGGTCGTATATGAATTATGACTCTATAAGAAAGGTAATTTTTAGGGAGAAAAAGGCATTAAAAGAAGCTGAGAAACTGAAAGAAGAGAGTGTTGCGACAACCTGAAATCGGATTGGCAAATTTTTAGTAACGATATTATGAACTGAAAAATTTTACAGAATCATAATTGTTTATGGACCGAATCGCCAAATATCGCCATTGGAAATTGTGCCATTTGTCGGATCATAATCTTCTCTTGGTGGATCAAGTGGTGTGCCATATTTTTGAGAATCAGTTATATCATCAGGTCCCGGTGAGTTCATACTCCAACGAGTTGACTGATTAAAGAAAAGGGGATAATCTGGTCGCAGGAATACCAGCCAACCTCTTAGTGGAGGACTAACAGCGGTTTCTTTATCGACATATTCGAATGTGGCTGTTTCCGGATCAGTTGGTGAGGGCCAGGCTTTATTGAATCTTCTAAAAACATCAACGGGAAGTGTGGTAATATAGGCTGTAGGTGTAGTTAACTGCATTAATCGGCAATTGAAATATGAGTGCCAATCGGCATTTCTGGCATCAGGATAGTGATTGTAGTCGGTGAAATATGCTTCGAGTGCAGTAGCTACTGATCGCATATCAGCCTTTGTACGAGATACTTTTGAGCGTGTTTGGGCTTCAAGAAAGTTTGGAACTGCAATTGCTGCTAATATCGCTATGATGGCTACGACTATTAATAATTCGATTAATGTGAATGCGAAATTTTTTCCTCTCAAAGTAGTTTCCTCCTGTGAATTTTAATCGCAATCTCTAAAGAGATGTTATCAAGACAGATTGTATTTTTTACGAATCCGATTGTTTATAGTTATAAGACCAAAATGAAAAAACACTAATTATTTATATAATTAAATCGGTCTAAATTGTAAAGAAAAAAGTAAATGAGAGTTAACAAAAGTTTTTTAATTGCGAAATCCTTACAGGATTTTAAACATTATATTCTTTTTTGATTCCCAGTGTGATTACACTGGGCTAAATATACAGAATCCTTACAGGATTCTTGTAGCTTCGATTCTTTTGGTTGGGAATACTAATTTGTAGACAGTGATTTATAAAAATTTGTTATCACATTTAGTTTGTAATATCATTTTTAGCAGGTTGGAAATTGTCTTTAGTCATCGAACTTTGTTAGTGTTGTTGCTAAGCTCATAAAAACTTATTGACTATGAAAATAATGTTTGTAAAAAATTTTTCCTCATAATAATATCTTTTAGCAAAAAAGTGTGAGGGTACTTATGAACGGTTTCGAATATAAAGATAATATGCTTCATTGTGAGGATGTTTCACTGATTGAGATTGCGCAGAAGTATGGAACTCCTACTTATGTATATAGTTATCATACACTTATTAATGGCTATAAAGAGATTGATAAAGCATTCTCGGATATTGAGCATCTGATATGTTATTCTGTGAAAAGCAACTCGAATATGGGTATCATTCGGGCATTGGCAAAAGAAGGAGCGGGAGCTGATGTTGTATCGGTTGGCGAATTGATTTGTTCTTTAAAGGCAGGTATTCCACCTGATAAAATAATTTTTGCTGGAGTAGGTAAGAGAGAGGATGAGATAGAATATGCTCTGAATCAGGATATCTTTTTATTTAATATAGAATCTTTGCCAGAGGCTTATTTAATCAACAATGTTGCAAAAAGACTCGGGAAGAAAGCGACAGTAGCCTTGAGGATCAATCCTGATGTCGAAGCCTCAACTCACGAATATATTACTACGGGTAAGAAAGAAAATAAATTTGGGATATGTCTTGATAAGGCTATCGATGTTATAAAAGAAATTAGCCGATTAAAATATCTCAATTTTTGTGGATTACATTCTCATATCGGTTCTCAGATTGTTGTTGATGAACCTTATATTATAGCAATGAATCGATTGAAGGATTTGAAGTTTGCTCTTGATAAAGAAGGAGTTGAGAGTAAATACATCAATATGGGAGGTGGATTTGGGATCAGGTATGAGGAAGAAGGACCACTTGATATAAAGGCACTCGCTCAGAAAATTGTTCCTATGGTTAAAGAAATGGAGTGTAAATTATTAATGGAACCAGGACGGTTTATTTCTGGTCCATCAGGTGTGTTATTGACAAAACTGCTTTATTTCAAAATTGGATTATCCAAGAATTTTGCCATTGTGGATAGCGGTATGACTGAACTGATAAGACCGAGTTTGTATTCTGCTTATCATAAAATACAGAGTGTTGTTGAGAAAACCGAAGCACAAAAAGTAATCGCTGACTTTGTCGGACCGATTTGTGAGTCAGGAGATTTTCTGGGAAAGGATAGAGAGATAAGGATGCCCAATCAGGGTGATTTATTTACCGTGATGAATGGTGGAGCGTATGGATTTACGATGTCGTCGAATTATAATTCGAGACCTAAAGTGGCAGAAGTTCTCGTCAAGGGTGATAAATGCTATTTAATCAGAGAAAGAGAATCTATCGAAGACTTAATGAAGAGCGAAATAATTCCGGAAATTTAAAGTAAAAAGAAATAAACATTAAATAGAGACGCAAAACATTATGTCTCTATTTGAACCTTCTAAAATACTCCCCCTCACTCTTTCCTCCCCCATTGTTGGGGAGGATTAGGGAGGGGGGAATTATATCACAGCAGTTGAGTTTGGTCAGTTTTTAATTAATCACTATTTATATTTACGGAGCGTACATTTTTCTATCAGGAATTTTTGATTTATCGAATGGCTTATAATCTTTTATATTCCCCACACGGGCAAGATGCACGCTGTCTCTAAGAACTTTTCCTTCCATGTCAGAGAAAAATTCCGTTCCAAAACCAACTCCCTTTGAACCTGATGAAAAATATTTCATACCCGCGATTTTCCCGTCAGGATTGCGTTCCCACTCAATAAAAATCACTGAATGTCCCGAATTATTATCCCTGCTTATATCACAAAAATCCCCAGCTTTTGCTTCTTCCCAATTATCAATTCTTCTTCCGAGTCCATAATACTCAATCGCCTTCTGCGGACTATCGCCTTCCCCAACAACAAACCATATCAGCATAAAATTAAACAGGTCATCAAAACTCATTCCATTAAAATCATTAATGTCAACAACCTTGTCTTTATTTCTCATTTGCATCGCCCTAAAAAATACCTCAAAAGTCAATCCACAACAATTACTACATCGTGTCTGATTCGGATGAGCTTTTGCTACAACCTGATCTTTATATAATAGATCTTGAGTTACTCCATTATATATATCATATTCCGGAGGATCCTTCTGCCACCGATAGGGATAGGAGCCATCTATTGGATAGGAATCTATTACCTTAAGAACGTAAGGATTCAGCGACTTCTCTTTATCATCAAGAACAGGCGTGGCGCGAGAGAGCCATTTATCGACAGGAGATAATTTCTCTTCTTCAGATTTGGAAAGTTTTATATTAAGCTTCTTCTGTAACTTACTGCAACCTGATAAAAATGATACAGACACTAAAACAAGCATAATGTAAAAAACGACTCTTCTCATAATAAAACAATCCTCCTGTTTAAAAATAAAAGGTTATATTATTCCCTACAATTATTTTTATGGTGCATAAGCTTCTCTATAAGGAATTTTCGTCCTATCGAACTTCTGATAATTCTCGATACTTCCTACGCGAGCAAGTCTGACCCAATTTCTCAGAACTTTTCCTCCTGAATCAGAAAAATATTCTCTTCCATAACCCACTCCAGACGAATTGGATGAAAAATATCTCATACCAATTATTTTCTTATCCTCATCCCGAATCCAATTAATAAAAATGATGGAATGACCAGTGCCATTATTCCTGCTTATATCACAAAAATCACCCGCTTTAGCCTCTTCCCAATTCGTTATTCTCTTTCCCAATCCATAATACTCAATCCCTTTCTGAGGGCTATCCATACTTCCTTCGATATACCATAATTGCAATAAATTAAAAAGGT
>CAZYWQ010000085.1:5896-9064 GCA_964651675.1 uncultured Candidatus Sumerlaeota bacterium
TCATCAGGATCAAGACCCTTCTGAATGTTTCTCAATTGCATTGCCCTGAATAGTATTTCAAATGTCAACCCACAACAATAGCTGCATCTTGTCCCTTTTGGATGAGCCTTTGCGACCACTCTGCCTTTATACCATAAATCCTGCGTTACACCGAGATACAAATCATATTCAAGAGGTTTGCAGCGATATGGATAAGAGCCATCCAATGGATACGCATCAATGATTTTAAGAACGTATGGATTGAGCGAACCTTCCTCATCATCAAGAACAGGAGTGGCTCGTGCAATCCATTTATCTACTGGAGTAAAATTTCTCCCATCAACAGGATACGGAGTTCTTCTGAATTCTGGCTTGAACAAACTGCAACCGGAAATAAAAACTAATATGAAAGAAGCTAAAATAATCAAAACAATCTTCTTCATAATAACTCTTTCCCTTCGAATTGAAATCTATTCGTATTGAATCGTGAGATTCGTGGTTATATTTTTCTTCTTCCCTCAAATGCCTTGGATATAGTCATCTGGTCAGCGTATTCTAAGTCTCCACCCATAGGAATTCCTCGTCCTAATCTTGTGACAGAGACATTTATGGATTTCAATAAATCGGATAAATAGGTGGCTGTAGCTTCTCCTTCGACATTCGGATTCGTCGCAATTATTATTTCTTTGAAGTTGCCTTTTTTTATCCGCTCTAACAATTCTTCAATCCGTAGGTCATCAGGTGTTATTCCTCTTAAGGGAGATAATGCACCTTGTAGAATGTGATACAATCCCTTATAACAGCCCATCTTCTCGATTATTAGAAGGTCTTTAGGTTCTTCGACAATGCAGAGAAGTGATTTATCTCTGGAATCGTCTGTGCAAATTCTGCAAGGATCAACATCCGTGATATTGAAGCATCTGGAACAGGTGATAATCTTTTCTTTTAATTCGATGATGGCATTCGCTAAGGCTGAGGCTTCTTCTTTGGATGTTTTAAGGATATGAAAGGCTAATCTCTGAGCACTTTTTCTTCCTATTGTCGGCAGCTTGCTTAATTCATTAATCAATTTTTCCATTGGTAATATATACTCAGGCATTTTATACCTTTCTGAAACGGTACAGATGATTCGAATGTAATATAACAGCTTAAAAAATTTAATGCGGTCGATTGACCGCATCATTCATATTGTTCTATCAAAAGTTGTTAAGGTAAATCAGAATAATTTTGGCATACCGGGAATTTTACTGATATCGATGCCACCTGTAAGTTGAGACATATCTTCCTGGTTCATTTGACGGATTTTATCAAGGGCATTGTTGGATGCTGCAACAATTAAATCCTGAAGCATTTCAATGTCGTCTGGATCGATTGCTTCTTTTTCTATCTTGACGGATAAAACTTGTTGATGACCATTAACAACTACCTTTACCATTCCGCCTCCAGAGCTGCCTTCAGCAGTTCTCTTTTCCATATCTTCCTGCATTTTTGACATCTTTTCAGCTAATTCTTTTTGGAGTTTCATCAATTGCTTTTGATTAAACATAATTCTTTACCCCACATTTTCTAAATCTTTTTGTTTTTAATGATTGTTGACGAATTTACCGTCGGGAAATAGTTCAATAGCCTTTTTTATTATAGGATTAGATTTTATAATTTCTCCTCGTGTTTGTTTTTTGGGTTTTTCTACTGGTTCCATGTCAGAAGAATTTTTTTTTAATGTCTCTTCACTATCCTTTATAAATTGAAAAATAATTTTACAGGGTTGATTGTAAATAGCCGATATCTCATGTTCAAGGAATTTCTTTGTCTCTTGCTTTTCGAGTTTTTTCTTGGTGAAAGTCTGTGATTTTGGAACACCAATGTATAAAGAATTGTTTTTAAGTTCGAGTGGTTTGAGTTTTTCAAGATGAGAATTGATAATCGATCGTTTTCCTCTTGTGGCTTTAATCAATTCGTTGAATAGCTTATCTGCTTCTGATTTTATTTCTATGGCTGGTTGAGCGCTATTATATTCTTCTTGTGATTCAAGCAATTCTTCATCTTCCATTGTGGATGCGTCGGTAGAGTCGTCTCTTTTATCATAAACAGAGTATTGTGGCTTTGGGGATTCTATTTTTTGTTCCTTGACTACTGGATTCTGAGCAGTCTTACTTTGAGAAGAGCCATAGGACAAAGGTAACATAGGTTCTTCATCTTTCTTGGAAGCAAAGGCTGATGTGGATGTTGAAGATGTGCCAGCAGAACCTGCGTTGGCAATCAGGGTTTCTACATTGATGAATGGATCGAAAGTTGTGAGTTTGATGAATGCGAGTTCAAGCACAAAACGAGATTGTGTCAGTGTTTTCAATTTTCCTTCTGTGTCGAGGAAGACATTGGAAATCCTTATCAGTTCTGGATAAGAAAATTTTGTCATCAACTCCTGCATTTTTACAATGTCAGGTTCTGGACGATGTATGAGTTCATTGTTTTTTCGATTTGTTACTTTAAGGAGAATTAAATCTCGCACATATTGAATCAAAGATTTAGTAAAGAATTCTAAATTTTTGCCTCTTTTGTAGAGTTCGTCGATGTTTAACAGTAGTCCATCGGTGTTGCGTGATGCAATCATTTCAAAGGTTTCGTAAAGGATTGTTGAATCGGTTAATCCTAATAAGGCATTGAGATTTTCGAGAGTCACCTTGCCCATTCCGAAAGATACAGCTTGGTCAAGAAGGACTTCGGCATCTCGCATACTTCCATCCGAATTGTCTGCGATGGTGGATAAGATGAGTTCTTTTTCTGATGCCTCGATTTCAATCTCTTTTTCTTCTTTGATGATGTGTTCGAGTCTTTTGATAATGTCTGATTTTTCGATTCGTTTGAAATCGAATACATTACATCTTGATACAATAGTCTGTGGAATCTTTTCTGGATCGGTTGTTGCGAAGATAAAAATAACGCGTTTTGGTGGTTCTTCGAGAGTTTTTAGAAGTGCATTAAATGCACCTGTAGAGAGCATATGAACTTCATCGATGATATAGATTTTGTATCTGCAGGATGTCGGAGAATAATTAACATTTTCGCGAAGTTCACGGATGTTATCCACACCGGTATTGGAAGCACCATCGATTTCAAGGACATCAATCTCCGTGCCGTTGGTTATGCCTAAGCAATGTGGACATTGGTTGCAAGGATTAGGCGTGGGAG
>CAZYWQ010000086.1:0-965 GCA_964651675.1 uncultured Candidatus Sumerlaeota bacterium
GTCATTCCCTGTCTAATTTTTTCGTCTTTGTCGGTTATTTCGGCTGTGACTTCAAATTCTTTTATATTTTGATTTCTTGACTCCCAGGGTAAAGTTCCAAAACCACTGCCAGCTACTGCGGCTTTTTTTATTACTTTTCCATTATAGGTTTTCTTCGGTATGGCATCGAAGTTTATTTCGACACTTTGTCCTTCTTCCACTTTAGAGATATCTATTTCATTAACGCTGAAAATGACCCACATTACTGTAGGATCGGGAATCTCTGCCAAAGAGCTTCTTCTCCATACGGAATCACCCTCCTGAACCTTGCCCATCGAACCACCTTTCCATATCTGGTTATAGGTTACCATTCCCGGACCAGTAGCTTTGATAATGGCTTTGTCAATTTTGTCCTGTGTGTCCTCTACTCGTTTTTTATTTTTATCAATCTCAATCTTTGCTTTTGCTATTTCTGATTCTTGAATCTTGTATTGAGAGGCTTGATTCTCGATTGTTTTAGTCAGACTGATTTTTGCATTCTGAAGACTCAATTCTGCCTGTAACATCTCAATCTTAGCTGTTTCTAATGTTGATGTTGCTGCCAGACTTTTTTCGACTAGGACTTTCTGGTTTTCGTATTTTTCCTTCGAATCTTTTAGTTTTAATTCTTGAAATTTTACATTTGCTTTTTGTTCTTTAAGGGATAGTTCATCTTTTATTTTTTGAATGCGGAGATTTTCTTCTTTTTGTTGGAGATTGGATTCTGCTATTTGTAAATCAACTTTTGCACTATCGAGTTCTTCCTCATAACTTGTTATTTCCATCCAGATGATGGGATCCCCTTCTTTAACATTCGAACCTTCAGGGATTAATTTGGTAATTTTACCTTCATACGGAGCTGTTAGTATTGTTGACTTTGCAGCTTTTGCTTCTCCTATTTCCATTAATTTAGTAATGAATTCCCCTTTTTTTACAGTGTAGTAGGG
>CAZYWQ010000086.1:975-5350 GCA_964651675.1 uncultured Candidatus Sumerlaeota bacterium
TATAGGAGATTATAATTCCTGAAGATATGATTATTACTATGATTATAAGTGTAAATATGATTTTTTTCAATTTTAATACACCTCTTTTACGATATTATTACTAAAAGGATTAATCAATTATCTTTCATTATATTTACTTATTGGTTGTCCAATAGTTACATAGAATCTCGTAAGTATATTTTTAAAATTCAGTAATCGTGTTATATAATTTGATTCTGCTCTTAATAAGGCATCTTGAGCTACAATAACATCATTACTTGTATTGAGTCCAAATTTAAATCTTCCATTTTCCAATTCCAGACTTTTACGCGATTGTTCAAGGTTTTTTTCATCAATTTTTATCTGTTGTTTTATCGTCTGAAGGTCTCTGTAGGCGTTCTTAACATCTCTCGTAGTATTTCTTATCAATATTTCAAGGTTTGTTTTTGCTCTATCTAAGCTGATTTTTGATCGATATCGTGCTTCTCTATTTTCTATATTAGGAAATGGCATAGAGAAATCAAGTCCTAAATCATAGTAAGGATTTTGCAAACCACCGGAATCCTTAAAATCAATATCCGAATCACTGACAGAAAATGAGGAGAAAAAATCAAGAGTCGGTAGAGTATTATTGACTGCTACTTTATAGTTAATCTCAGCCGATTTAAGGGATAATTCGGAATTTCTTATCTCTAATCTGTCCCGCAGTGCTCTTTGTATGCAATCATTAAGATCTGGCATAGGTGCGTATATTTCTTTCCTGGATGGGATGTCTTCTACGATATAGATTTTCTCATCCAGTGGAAGTCCAAGTGTGATTATGAAGGAGTCAATGGCTTCCTCATAAGATTGCATTACGCTTATCAGATTGGTCTGTTCGGATAAGAGCTGAACTTCCGCTCTTAAAACTTCACTTTCTGCAACAAGTCCGAGATTGTAACGGATAAGAGCTTCCTGATGTAATCTTTTTCTGTCTTCTACGGCTGATTCACTCACTTTTATCTGAAGTTTGCTTGAGAGAATATCATTGTATCCGGAAATTACTCTAACAATAACATCACGCTTATCAAGAATATAACCAATTTCATCCTGTTGATAGGAAATTTTGGATAGGTTGAGACTGGACATACCAACCTCTAAACCTGCACCTCTGAGTAAAGGATGTGTAAACTCAATAGATGCATTCGAATTATATTCCCTGTAATCTTCATAAGATGGGTTCGGTGTATAATGATAACGGTCTGTGCTATAATCTGCTGAAATAGACAATCCTGCATCTCTTGAGCCTGTTGGGACTCTTTGAGAAGCAGTTATACCTACTCCTTCATTCAAGTGTCTTGTGTGAAAATCATAACTTTCAGTATCACTATATTCTGTGTTTGCATAAATAGTTGCATTGGGTAAAAATTCGGCTCTTGCTGAGCGTAAGTTGGATCTCGAACTTAAAAGGTCCTTAAATGAATTTTGCAGGTTATAGTTTTTCTCCAGCGATATTACAATACAATCTTCAAGGTTCAGGATGGTGCTATCAATCAGACTTTGATCTTCTTTTAAATCACTTTGTTTCCTTAATATAGATTGTAATAGGTTATCGTCGTAGTTATTGGGAGTGTTCGAATCATCCGATTGAGCATAAATAGATAGACTTATTATAAAAAATATTATAATAAAATATATTATTGTTGGCAGACTCTTTTTCAAGACAGTGTTCTTTTTCAATTAAAGCTCCCTTACGCTTTTTAAATAAGTTGATGACTTTTGGTTAATAAGCACTATGTGTTCCAAGAATGGAATAATCAATCTATAAAATGAAGATATTCGATTTTTCCTATTTAGACGACATTGATAGGTAAAATGTTTAATAAAAATATTCCTCAATGAAGAAAATTTAATTTTTTTGATAACTTTTTGTGAGTTTGGGATTCTAATTTGTTAAGTAATTAAAATTTGTAAAAGCGAAATTAATAAATTATTTTGTTATGTGGTATTGTCAATAGTTGTTTTAATAAGAATTTGATCTTGTAAAATGATTATGTTAGAAAAACTTCACCTTTGTTTATTTGTTGATAATTTGATTTAATTTTATTGATTTAGATTGACTAAATTGGTTTTTTTTCGATAAAAGTATTATAAAGGGATATTTGTAGGATAGAAACCAATTGTATTAAAAGGGTAAAGAGTGAAAAGATTCTTTAGCTTCATATTCCTCTTCTTGTTAACAGGTGTTCTTTTTCCATTGAAAATAGAAATGCAGAAGGGTGTTTATAATCTGGGTATCCAGGCTGATGCATCACCTGTCGCATTTGATATTAATGGGGATGGGATTGTTGAAGTTATTATTAGTGATACAGCTGGTTATATCACTGTATTAAATGGAAAAACCTTACAGCAGATATTCAGAGCTAAAGTGGGTGTCAATTTCGGAACAGCACCTGTAGTTGGAAATTTTTTCGGAGAATTAAGATTTGATGTTGCTGCCTTAGATGGAGATGGAACTTTATATGTTATTAATCTGGCTAAATCGGATAGGATTCTAAGCTATCGTACTATGTCACCTTCCTCTTCTTCTCCGACTGTTTATGATGTCGATAATGATGGTGCTGATGATATTATCTTTGGAAATGACTCGGGGAGTGTCTATGCATTTAGTCCACTCAAGCAAAAAGCAATCTGGATAAATAAGGATTTTAATTATACTATCAGAACACCTATCACTGTTAGTGATATTACTGGCGATGGTAAGTACGAATTAATTTATGGTTTTGGTAGTGGGAATCTGGCAGTTATAAGTGAGGTTGAAGGAGAGATTATTAGGGTCGAAAAGAAAAGTGCGACAGTAAGTGCTGCTTGTACACCAGTGTGTCTGAGATCAGGAATTTCTAATTCTATAGCTGTTGGTGATATAAATAATAATGGTGTGAATGACATTGTTGTGGCTTGTGACGAGGGTTTTATTTATGCCTTGAGTTATAAGGATAGAGACATATCAAATTTGAATGTTATTTGGCAACCTCCTGTGAAAGAAATCGATGATACAAAAGTCAGGGATAAAGTATGGGGTGCCAAAAGAGAGTTTCAGGGTATTCTTGGGGAAAGAGACCTTCATGGTGGTAATCCTACTTCGCCTATTTTATTGGATATAAATGGCGATGGTTATTTGGATATAATTATAGCAGCTTATCGGGATTTGATGGCATTTGATGGTAAGTATTATGGTTCTTACGATGGGACAGATTTAAATGAGCAACCTGATTTGATGTGGTCTTCATCGGGTAAAGGACGACTCGTAGGCAATGATTTTAATCCCTGGTCATTGCGTCATTCTCCTATTAAGCATCTTGCTCTTCTCTATACTGGTCGTCCAAATTCTAATGTTCTTGTCATCATAGATGACCACGGGAATATGATTCTCTGCGATCCTATTACTGGTCAGAAGTTGATGCAGGAAGTGGACACTAAAAGTACCAACATAACCGCTTCACCAATTATTGCTGATTTTGATGCAGATGGTTTTGTTGAAATAGCCTTGATCGATAATGAAAACACGAAATTGAAATTTTTTAAGACTGATATTAAATGTAAAGAGTCTCAGGTATTCTGGATGACCGAAGGTGGAAATCTATGGCATACTTCTTTTACTAATGGAGATGTGTATAAGTTATTTAATGATAAATTGGCAAAACTCACCAATCAAATCCAACTGTTAACAAATCAGATGAAAGAGAATTTTGAGAAGGAAAAAGATTACTCTGAGAGTCTGGATATTGCTGAACGAATATTGAATCTCGATATTAGTAATCCTTATGCCATTAAGATTCAATCTCAAGCGAAAATGAAACTTTTCAGAAAGGCAAATTACAAGTATATATATTTTTCATTCTTTATTCTGGCTATAGTACTTTGTGCAGTAGCTCTGTATGCTTATAAGAAGCTTTATAAGCGTTTTTATCAAAAGCGTGCAATGAGTTTATGTGAGGGTGGTGATTATCTTAAAGCGAAGAAGTTATATGAAAAACTTTTACATAGAGGATATAAGGATATTAATATTTATAAAGCTTATGCTGATACGCTTATTGCGTTGAAGGAATTTTCTCCTGAGTCTCTGGAGATTTTTGAAAGGACTAACAAATATTTTCCGACAGAACAAACATATCTGGTAGCCTTGAGTAAAGTCCTCTTGAATACAAAACAGAAAGATGAGTTTGCTATTAATATTTTCAAAAAGGCTTATGATGTCTTTGATGAAAAAATAACATTGGAAATAAATCTCGGGAAGATTTTTATTGAGCGAGGAGAACTTGTTGAGGCGAAAAAGTGGTTTGAAGTAGCGCATAAAAAGGCATCGAATAATGAGATGATTATCAATTCTCTCGCTGAAGTCTATATGAAATTGAAA
>CAZYWQ010000086.1:5360-9039 GCA_964651675.1 uncultured Candidatus Sumerlaeota bacterium
CCGAGTATCCTTGATGTACTTAAAAAAGCGCATAAGATTGATTTAAAAAACTTAAATCTGTCTTTATATTTGTCTAATGTCTACGCTGATTTACATATCTTTAATAATGAGTCAAAAGATCTATTTTTAAGTATTCTACAATACTCACCTGACAGCAAAGAGACATTGGTTCATATGGGACAAGCTTTATATTTCGAAAAGAATTATGCCCAATCGATTTCGTATTTGAAAAAGGCGCTTAAGGTCGATCCTGATTATTATCCTGGTATTCAGTTTCTTTATAAATGTTATTTGAAGATTGGGAAAGCTAACGAGGAAGCTCTGGATGTGTATCTTAAGGCATTTCATTATGATAAGGGGAATCAGAAGCTATTGCGGGTTATTTGCGATATTTTCCTCAAGAATAAACGGGTCGATAAACTTGCTTATTCAATTTATAAGAAAACACTTTTTTATGATAGAACAAACATTGTATTACTGAAAATGTTATCAAGGCTTGCTGAGATATTCAATGATTGGGATGATGCCATAGAGTATAACAAGAACTTAATATTATTGGGATTTAAAGACGATAAGGTTGTCATAAGATTAGCTAAAGCGTATGCTACAAAAGGACTTATAACGGATGAGTCTATACAGATATTTGAGGAAGCGTTAACATTAGAACCTGACAATGAGACCGTCAAAGATGGATTATGTAAGGCTTATATCGAGAAGGATATTACGAGTGAGAAGGCGATTGAAATCTATTTGAATGCGTATGAGCGGAATCCGGAAGATATAAAATTACATTTTCAACTTGCAAAGGCATTTTTTGAAACCAGGCATTATGAGGAATCTATAGAGCTTCTTAAAAAATTGTGTGATAAAAAACCAGATATGGAGGAGGCAAAACAACTTCTGGCAAAGGCTAATCTAGCCAATAATCAGCTTGATGAGGCGATTAGTTATTATAGTTCGATGCTTGAGAAAAATCCTGAGGATAAAGATGCTCTCGTGAATTTGGCGGTAGCCTATTCACACAAGGGAATGACCGATCCAAAGATAAGATATTTGTACGATCAGGCACTTGCAGTTAATCCGAAGGAACCATCGCTACATATAATCAAAGCTAAGATTCATAGATTAAATAAGGAATTGGATAATTGTTTAAGGGAATATTATGAGGCGTATAAAATCGATAAGAACACAGTTGATTCTATCATTACAGATTGTCGGCGTTTAATCGAAGAGAATCCGAATTATTTAAAGGCAAGAAAATTCTTGGGAGAATTATTGATTGAGACAAGTGAGTATGAAAAGGCAATCGAACAGCTTCAGGCTGTTTCAAATATCGATAGAACAAGCACAGCTTTTGTGATCAAAAATTATGATAAGATAATCAG
This sequence comes from uncultured Candidatus Sumerlaeota bacterium, assembly GCA_964651675.1. Taxonomy (GTDB): domain Bacteria; phylum Sumerlaeota; class CAZYWQ01; order CAZYWQ01; family CAZYWQ01; genus CAZYWQ01. The sequence continues at coordinate 6,746 of CAZYWQ010000086.1, forward strand.
TCGTGACAATAGTAACATTTTAGCCCTAATTGAAAGAGGAATTGTTAAGAAGATGAGTGGGGATTTTAATGGTGCGATTGCTGATCTTGAAATGGCATGGAAACTTAGACCAACGAATAAGGAAGTGTTGAATGAGCTTCAGGAATTGTATACTTCGATGCTTGAGAAAAATGATAATGTCGAATTGCGATTCAAATTAGGTAAGGTTTTTATTGATAGTGATAAAGTGGATACAGCTTTGAGAATTTTTCAGAAGACGACTACTGATCCTCAATATGAACAAGAATCTCTCAAGATGCTCGGTAAATGTTTCATCAAGAAGAATATGCTGGATTTTGCATATCAGCATCTGACCAAGCTTCATATCGATGAGGAAGTAAAGGATTTATTATATGAACTTGGTGAGATGTATGAAAGAGCAGGGAATTTTGCAGGTGCAAAAGTGGTTTATAAAACACTTTTTGCTGCTGATATCGATTTCAAAGATGTCCGAGATAAAATTTCGGTCTTTGCTGATGAAACAGGTTCCGTTTTAAGTATGGAAAAGACATCCGTTTTACCAACCGGTTTTGAGGAACCGAAACATGAGAAGAGATATGAACTTGTGCAAGAGTTAGGTAAGGGTGCAATGGGTGTTGTCTTTAAGGCAAAAGATAAAGAACTCGATGAGATAGTAGCCTTAAAAGTATTGCCGCCAAATCTTGCGAATAATCCTGAGGCATTACGGAGATTTAAAGTTGAGGCAAGAGCTGCCAGAAAGTTATCTCATAAAAACATCGTTCGAATCCACGATTTGGGTGAAGAAGGAGGAAAAAGATTCATCTCGATGGAATTTGTCACGGGAACTGATTTAAAAGACATCTTAGTGAAGAGTGGTAAGTTGAATGTTGATGTAGCATTGGATTATGCGGTTCAGGTATGTAGTGCATTAGCGTATGCTCATGAGATGGGTATTGTTCACAGGGATATAAAGCCAGCCAATATTATGATAACGGAGGAGGGTCAGGTAAAGGTGGCAGATTTTGGGATTGCGAAGATGATGGAGAGTGCGGATATGACAGGAACAGGGGCAATTATTGGGACACCACTTTATATGTCGCCTGAGCAGATAAAAGGAACGGGCGTTGATCAGCGTGTTGACATATATTCATTTGGTTGTCTGTTTTATGAGATGCTCACAGGAAAACCACCATTTTATGAAGGGGATTTATCGTATCAACATATTCATGTTCAACCTACACCGATTGAAGGAATACAGGAAGAAATCAATACGATAATTATGAAGTGCCTTGCCAAAGAAAAAGATGACAGATTTGCAAGCGTTAAGAAACTCCTCAAAGAACTCAAAAAATACACCCAAAAACGCGAAAGCTCTACGGATTTCTAAATTACTTCGTATTTATCCACGTTAATCTGCGTTTATAAGTGTCTAATAAAATCGCTTACTAATCTACAAGGCTTTTTAAGATTTTCAAATTCTCGACATCTTCCTTCATATCAGGTCCTTTGGGAGTTTCGAGGAGTTTAGGGATTTTTGCAAAGCGTTTGTCATTGAGTAAAAATTTGAATGCGTCAACTCCTATAAATCCCTTTCCAATATGTTCATGTCGGTCTTTTCGTGTACCTAAATCATATTTGGAATCGTTGATGTGAAAAACAAGAAGATTTTCTAATCCGATGATTTTATCAAATTCTTTGAATGTTTCATCATAGGCTTTTTTTGTCCTGATGTCATATCCTGCTGTGAATGTGTGACAGGTGTCATAACAAATTCCAATGCGGTTTTTATCCTTCACAAGTTTCATAATTTCTGAAAGTTGCTCGAATGTGTATCCGACATTCGTTCCCTGTCCTGCTGTGGTTTCGATGAGTAATTTCATTTTGTAGCCTTTTGTTTCTTTAATTAGTTTATTAAGACTATCAGCGATTTTTTTGATTCCTGCTTCATATCCAGCATCTCCGTGAGCACCTGGATGAAACACAAGATAAGGCAATCCTAATTGTTCGGTTCGTTGAATTTCTTGCAGCATTGCCCGCATCGATAATTCATAATTTTTGGGGTTCACTGCACAGAGATTGATGAGATAAGCATTATGCACAGTTATTGATTGTATTTTACTTTCGTCCCATTTCTTTTTGAAAGTATCAATATCATCTTTAGTGATGGGCTTAGCCTTCCATTGATTGGCATTTTTCGAGAAAATCTGAATGGCGGTGCAATTAATGGATTCTCCACGCTCTATCGCCTTGTACAATCCGCCTGCAATCGACATATGAGCTCCTATAAGTAACAT
>CAZYWQ010000087.1:0-5770 GCA_964651675.1 uncultured Candidatus Sumerlaeota bacterium
ATACTGATCCCAGCAAGCATAAGAGCTATTGAAATTACTGCTCTCGGACCATAACGAGCTGCTAATGCACCACCGATAACCGATAAGATAAGGTATCCTACCAAATTTGCAGTAGCAAGCATACCTGTTTGTGTGTTATCCAACCCGAGACCTTCCTGCATAGATGGGAGAACTACCGAATATCCGAATCGTGCTAATCCAAGCGAACCAAAAACAACTAATGTCCCGATAATGAGTATAATCCACCAATAACGAGAACGGAAAATCATTGCGAGTTTCCTTTTTTGTGATTTGTTTTTATTAGTTATATATAAAAATAGATTATTTTGACAGCCGTTAGAATTTATTATTGTTATAGAAGAGTAATGTCAATAATTAACATTAAAATGGATGTTTAATTGATATGAATTTCTAATCTCTGAATATTAGTAGGAGTGTTACATCCGCACAATGTTTATGAATAGATTATCTTTATCGACTTCAATTTCATAGATAGGGGGTTCTTGAATACATGCTGGTGGTCCTACATATTCAACGCTGACCTTCCACCCATTACTTATTTTTTCAGCGGTATACTTCCAATTCGAATTATTGAAATACATCCAGTTTGAATTTTTAGAAAAAGCCTTAGCTAAGAATTGTCTGTCGAAGACCCTGAAGTTTTTGGTTTGCCTTCTTAAGGAATAGATAAAATTGGGAGCGTTGAGCATTTCTTCAATGAGTTTTGCAATTTCTATGGCGGATTCTTTATTTTCAATTTTAATTTTGCGTTCTTTGAGGAATTCGGTGATTTCTGCTGAACGAAAACGCCTTCCTTCTTCATCTATCGAAATCCAATCTCCAAATCCGAAACTGTGAATTTTGCCAGATTGCTCTAATAAGAATATTCTTGAGCTACTGCCCAGTGTACTGTTGATGACATAAAATTTATAATCAGGAAGATACTTTGTGATTAATTCATCTCTTATTTCGGCATAATCAATATGAGGATTTTTTAGTTTCTCTCTGAGTCTTTCGATATCGGGTGTGATAAATTGGATGAAAGCCTTTTCAGCTTCTTCCCAACTTTGAGATTTTTCATCTGTAGTGATTTCTGGTTCAGTTAAAAGTAATAGCGGAATGCATAGAATAGAGAAGAAAAATATTATTTTTGTGCCATTGGTTTTCATAAATAACTCCTTATTGACAATACAATTCATATCCAGCGCCTGACCTTACTTTTATATTTTTCATAATCTTCACCAAATTTCTCTATAAGCATTTTTTCTTCAACCTTTATGAAGATTATATCTACTGAAACAATAAAAGCAACGATAATTATGTAAGGTATCAGTGAGCCTAAAAATATTGCGATACCGATGAGAACAAGTGCGAATCCGAGATACATAGGATGCCTGCTGATTTTGTATACACCATTTGTGATCAAGGTATTTGACTCTTCGAAAGGTTTAACTGTCGTTTCATGTTTCTTAAAAGAATTTTCTCCGAGAATACTAATTATGAGTCCCAGGATTATAGGAATAGCCCCCAAAAGATTGTAAGGAAAAGAAATGAACTTGATTATCGGGATTAAAAAATGAAGAGCTACTATCAAGATTATAGATATTAACAGGTAAGTTGGCGGTAATACTTTTTTGCTTTTCATAAGGATCAAATAGTAGCTTTTTTAAGAGTTCTTTTAAGATTATGAATCTGTCTTCTGATAGACTTCAGTTTTTTGTGGTCTTTTTCAGCGACAGCTTCATCTCGTTTTTTCTTTAATTCTTTAATTTGAATTTTATATCTCTTTTTATCTATTCCAATAATTTTATGATGAATATGCATATCGATGTTAAGTGCTTTACAAATAGCTCCCAACAGATGCTCTTTATTCAATTGAGTATATCCTTGAACAGCCTCATGTTCGATGCCTTTTGCGATTTCTCGAAGTTCACTAACATTCTTTTTTCTAAGCTCTTCAAAAGTGTAAGACATTATTTAGACCCTCCTAATCGATTCGTCGAATTTAACTTGATATATTTAAATTGATAACAATTGCTATACTACAAAACTGAGACTGTCAAGAGTCAACCTGTCTAAGAACTTTTGTGGACAGGAAACACAAGAAATTTTTTCCAGATCTTTGAGTGTTTTTTCGATATTTTCCCGTTTAAGTTCTTCCGTTTGTAATAGTAATATGTCAAGGATAAAGGTATCTATAGACTCATTAAGCTCTTTAGCGTGTTGTTTGACGATTTCAATGTTGTTTTCCGTGATCTCTTTATCGAAATCCTTTAAGAAATCGTCAGATAAGTCAGGCATCATATCCTTATCCTTGTCTTTTGCCTTATCTGCTCCTTTTTGAAGATTCTCTTTTTGTTTCTCCAACGACTGAATAAGCGTTTTCATATCCGCATCTTCCGAATCTTTCTGAGAATCGATGACAGCGAAAGTATTTATTGAAATCCATTGATATTCACTTAACGACATCTGATTTTCGTATAAGAGATTACTATGCCTTATGCCAATCTCTTCCAACGCACTTAACATTTTAGAAACCATTTTGAATGGAGAGCGTGTTTTTTCGAAAGATGGTTTTTTACCATCAATCACTTTTTGGATATTCTGATGTATCATAACATAGATTTCATATCTCTCAGGATTCAATTCATTACCTAATGGTGGAGTGAACTCGAACATATTATTTGTTTCATTATAGTCTCTCAATAGACTTATTCGTATCCTCTCAAACTCTTTCATCTTCTTACTAACAAAATATATTAGGATACCAAATAGAATTATGATGATGAGAAAAAATACACCACAGCCAATTAGTATTTTCTTCATTATTATTTGTCCGTTTATTATTTAAAATTTAATTAAGATTTGCATATCTTTATAGGAAATGATTTGGAGATACTCAATAAAAATATTTTCGATTTAGAGAATTGGTTATGAAGCAGGAAGAGTTTCGACAGTGATATTTTTATTCGTATAGATACAAATAGAAGAGGCTATTTCGAGAGATTCTCTGGCAATCTCTTCAGCGGAGAGTTTTGTATACTTCATCAAGGCTCTTGCGGCTGATAGCGCATAAGGACCACCCGAGCCAATTCCGATTATATTATCGTCAGGTTCGATGACATCGCCTGTACCTGAAATAAGGAAGATATTATTTTTGTCTGCAACTATAAGAAGAGCCTCGAGTCTTCTTAAGATTTTATCGCTACGCCAGTCTTTTGCCAATTCAACTGCTGCTCTGGACAAATTGCCATTGAATTCCTTCAGTTTTCCTTCGAATTTTTCGAACAGCGTAAAGGCATCGGCAGTCGCACCAGCAAATCCGGTTATCACTTTGTCATTGTAAAGGCGTCTGACTTTTTTCGCCTTTTCCTTCATCACCGTATTACCCATACTGACCTGACCATCGCCAGCAATTGCGACAGTTCCCTTGTGTTTAAGGGCAATTATGGTTGTTCCCTTAGTCTTCATTGTTGTCATAAGTCTCTACGAACTCTTTGTAATTCATTTCAAAATTGCAGGATTTATTTACGCACTTCACAAGGTCTTTTGCAATAACTAAAAATGTGTTATTACATTTTGGGCAGGACTTGTTTATCGGCATATTCCAGACCTTGAATCTGCATTTTGGGAAATCTGTACATCTATAAAAAGGTGCTCCATTTTTTGGATATGTTTCGACGATCTGACCATCGCAATTAGGATTCGGACATTTAACGCCGATGAAAAGAGGCTTTGAGTTCTTGCATTTTGGGAAATTAGGACAGGCAAGGAATCGACCATTCTTACTCATTTTGACCACCATCTGCGCACCACATTTCTCACAAAAAACTTCTATCTTATTTACCAATGGTGGCAAGTTGAAATTTCTGTGATTATTTAGAGATTTCGTGTTCTTACAGTTTGGATAATTTGAACAAGCAAGAAATTTTCCTCTTCTTCCTGACCGTATAACCATTTTACCACCGCATTTATCACAGATGGCATCTTCCTCAGGAATCGTTTCTTCTTCAACAATCCCATTTTCGAAAGGTTTCGTATTTCGACATTCCGGATATGCCGAACAGGCTAAGAATAATCCGTTACGACCGCTTTTAATGATCATTTTTGCACCGCATTTGTCGCATACTTCATTGGTTTCAGCCACTTGTGACATCTTTTTCGGTGATTCGGATAGACGTGTTTTAAAAATCTTGTAAAATTCATCGAGTACAGCTACCCAGTTGATTCCACCTTCAGCGATTTTATCAAGTTGATCTTCCATTTGAGCAGTGAATTCGATATTAAGAACTTCTGGAAAGCTTTTGATAAGTAAGTCTGTGACAAGTATACCCAAGTTAGTTGGTTTTAGTCGACCTTTTGTTTTGATTACATAATCTTTGTTGAGGATTGTGCTGACGATTGTAGCATAAGTTGATGGTCTGCCAATTCCTTTGTTTTCCAACTCTTTGATGAGGGTAGGTTCGGTGAATCTTGGAGGTGGTTGAGTGAAATGCTGATTGGGTACGATAGCAAGTAATTTTAAGGATTCACCCTTTGTGAGTTTTGGAATAGTACCTGTAATTTCACTTTCATCTTTTTCGGGAGTCTCATCCAAACCTTCTTCGTAGACTTTCAGAAATCCATCGAATTTTAGAACGGAGCCAGTAGCTCTAAAAAGATATTTTTCTTTCGAGATAATATCAATTACAGTCTGGTCATAGACGGCACTATTCATCTGAGATGCAACGAATCTATTCCATATAATCGTGTACACTTTGAATTGTTCCGGAGACAGAAAACTTTTTATTTTTTCAGGAGGATTGTTCATCGAAGTAGGACGAATTGCTTCATGAGCATCCTGTGCCTTACCTTTTGTTTTGTAAATGATAGCTTTTGGTGGAAGATAATTTTTCCCATAAGTTTGTGTTATGAAATCTCGAACTTCGCTCAAGGCTTCGTTGGAAACTCTTGTCGAATCAGTTCGCATATATGTTATCAGACCGACTGGACCTTCCTTTCCGATTTCGATACCTTCATAAAGTTTTTGAGCAACCTTCATAGTTTTATCAGGTGTAAAATTACATTTTCTTGCAGATTCTTGTTGGAGTGTACTTGTGATGAATGGTGGAGTCGGATTGCGTTTTCGCTCTTTTTTCTCAACTTTCTGAACGATGAATTTTGCATCTTTTAAATCATTGATGATGGCTTTTGCTTCCGCATCGGTTTTTATCGAAATCTTTTCTTTTGCAATTTTCATAAGTGCAGCTTCGAACTGAGGAGGATTTTCACCTTCTAATTTTGCGACAATTGACCAATATTCTTGAGGGACAAAATCTTTGATCTGCTTTTCTCTTTCGGAGATTATTCTGACTGCAACCGACTGAACTCTACCAGCGCTAAGTCCTTTCTTAACCTTTCTCCATAAGATTGGGCTGATTTTATATCCGACGAGTCTATCGAGAATTCGCCTTGCTTTTTGGGCAAGATAAAGATTCTCATTTAAATGTTGTGGATTTTTAATGGCATTTTGAACAGCATTTTTTGTTATTTCATTAAAACTGGCGCGATTGATATTTTTATTTTTCGATTGGATTTCTTCCGCAATATGCCAGGCAATTGCCTCACCTTCTCTATCAGGATCAGGAGCAAGATAAATATTATCGACCTTTGCGGAAGCTTGTTTTATTTCCTTTATCACGGACGATTTGCCTTTAATAATCTCATATTTCGGTTCGAAATCTTTTTCGACATCCACACCAAGTTCTTTTATAGGCAAATCTTTGATATG
>CAZYWQ010000087.1:5780-8724 GCA_964651675.1 uncultured Candidatus Sumerlaeota bacterium
ATAGAAGATTTAACCTCGAAGTCATTTCCGAGATATTTCTTGATTGTCTTTGCTTTCGCAGGTGATTCAACTATTACTAATGATTTTGGCATAAACTATTTACTCACTTTGATTAAGTATATCTTATTTTATTTCCAATAAACCGCACCAACCAAATTTAAAAACACTTTTTCCAAATTAGTAAAAGACAAATTCGGTATATAACCAGCATATAAATGTCATTGTAAAGCAAAAAGTTTTGAAAATACTCACTATAAAACCTCATCGGCTTGTGTTACTATGATTATAAGTCTTGATGGAAACTTTTTCAGGACAGATTAAGAACAGTTTATTTAACAATAGTCTAAATTGCAATAGAAGTGTAAGTTAAACATCAATGTATCATATTGACAAAGGATTTATAAATGTTATAAGTTATTGAAAATTCCTAAGGGGATGAAGGGGAATATTATGTTGCTTGAAACCTTTTTAATAAGTTTATCAGCGAATGCGATAACAACACTCATTAATGTTCTCAGTGATCAATACTTGCACAAACTTGATGACAAAGAAAAACAGAAAGTTGAAGAACTCAAGAAAAGAATCGAAGAAATACGAGACTCGAGAACTATTGACGAACATATTAAAACTGCATTTAACAAAAGTTTAAAAACCGCAAAAATAAATATACCTTCTGACTCTATTGCTGCTTTATCCAATGACCCCGAGCTTGCTTATATTCTTCAACAATGGATTTTAACTGTCAAACCTGACGAGCAAGATGAACTCCGTGAAGATGTTGAGAAACAAGTCCTTTCGATCTTGTTTAAATCAATTAAAAAGAGAAATCAAACCGAAAATTGTAAACAAACCGTTAAGATAGTCTTTGATAGTATTTATGAGAAGATTATTCTTGATAGTAAAATCCAGGGGATAAGAAATGAATTATCTCATCGTCAAATTCTGCTTAATCAAAATGAGTTCTTTAGACTATTCGGAAGTATAGTAGAAAAATTAGATATTATGGATAAAAATATAGTTGGTTATGGTGAGAAGATCATTGATGAAATACGGTCAAAGGCACAATACAAATCGGAAGAGCGAAGAGAATTTGTTTCCAACATTCCCCAATTATCTTACGATTCGCCTTTTGTTGGGAGAAAAGAGCAGTTGAAGAGTCTTTTTCAGATGCTCACTAAGGAGGGAAAAGATGTAGCCATTACACCTGTAGGAGTAAGTGGATTGGGTGGTCTTGGCAAGACAAGACTCGCAATAGAATTTGCACGAAAATATTTAAATCCATATTTCCCGGGTGGTGCTTTTATGGTTGTTGCTGGTGACGAAGAAAGACTTAAAATTGATCTGATTCGCCTAACAGAACCTCTTGGTAGGCATTCACAATCATTTGAGGATGATGAAGAAAGGCTTGATTTCGTAAAAAGAGAACTTGGTATGGGTCCACCCGCCCTTCTTATATTAGATAATGTTACTTCCAAATGTAATTATATAGACTTTCTCCCTATTGGAAATAACTGCAGAGTTATTGTTACAAGCAGGTTAGCTAAGCTCTCCGGCATCGAGGATTTAGAACTCAAAGAATTAAGTCCCGAATACGCTTTTGAGCTTTTAACCACTAAAAGAAAGCCAAAGACCAAGGAAGAGGAGAATATTGCTAAAAATATATGTAAATGTTTGGGGAACTTTCCTCTTGCCATTGAACTTGCTGCTTATTATCTCGGAGTTCGCCCTCTCGTTAGTTTCTCAGATTATCTAAAGCAAATTAAAGAAAAAGGAGGATTAGCTCACTTAGAGGAAACTCAAAAAAAACTTAATAGAGTTTATAATAAAAATTTTAAAAACCACGATGTTTCAGTGTATACAACCTTTAAAGGAAATGTAGACTTATTGAAAGGTGATAAATCTGCAATCAGTTTATTGCGTATGATGGCAATGTTTGATGAAAACCATACCATTCCGAAAGATTTATTACTGATGGCATCAGGACTTAATGAAAAATCCTTCAACGATGCTATTGGTTCCCTCTCGGATGTCTCTCTTATAAAATTAATAATGCCAGAAGACGAAGTAGAAAATGAAACAAAGGAAATAAGATTCTGGATTCATTCATTACTCTCAGAGTTTGCTCAAATGGAAATGAAAAAAGTTGAGATAGAGAACAAACAGAAAGTATTTCTTGGAACAGTAAATAGATATTTAGACTTAGATGTGGATGAGTTATCTAAACGCTATAGAGAAATAGAGACAGAACTCCCTCATCTTCTTAAAGCAGGTGAGTATGTAAATAAATATATTGCTTCTGAATGGAAACTATCAGGAGACTTTTTTTATAGACTTACCAAATTTTATTGGATTCGGAAAGATATTGATAATGCTATAGGTTACACCGAGAAATGCGAGTCGCTTGCTATTAAATATAGTCCCCAGGATAAAGGATATCTCAGTATATTGCTCAATAATAAAGGTCTTTTCCTTAAGTACAATGGGGATTTAGAAAGGTCTTTGGGTTATTTGAAGAGGGCATTGGAGATAGGTGAGAAGGTGTATGGGAAAGAGCATCCGTATGTGGCAAGTTATTTAAACAGTATCGGTTCAGTGTTGCAGGATAAGGGGGATTTAGAGGGAGCGTTGGAGTATCTTAAGAGGGCATTGAAGATAGATGAGAAGGTGTATGGGAAAGAGCATCCGAAAGTAGCAAGAGATTTAAACAATATCGGTTTAATACTGCAGGATAAAGGGGATTTAGATCGGGCGTTGGAGTATCTTAAGAGGGCATTGGAGATAGATGAGAAGGTGTATGGGAAAGAGCATCCGAATGTGGCAATTCGTTTAAACAATATCGGTTTAATGCTTAAGGATAAAGGGGATTTAGAGGGGGCGTTGGAACATATGAAGAGGGCATTGGAGATAGATGAGAAGGTGTATGGGAAAGAGCATCCGAATGTGG
>CAZYWQ010000088.1:0-8697 GCA_964651675.1 uncultured Candidatus Sumerlaeota bacterium
CCTGGAAGGTGCGAAGCTTGCATTTAATAGTCTGAAGGGTGCGAATCTTATGAGGGCTCATCTGGAAGGTGCACATTTTGAGGGAGCCAATCTGGAAAATGTGAATCTTAGTGAAGCACATTTGGAAGACACGGACTTTTTAGAAACTCATCTGGAAGGTGCAAATCTTGGAGGAGCCCATTTAGAAGGAGCATATCTTTGGGGAGCAAATTTAAAAAAAGTTAGTCTTTTTCATACTAATTTGAGAGGTGCTATATTTAAAAACACAATTGTAAATGGTGAAACAATCATCTGGGATTGCAAGATCGATAAAGATACAGACTTTACAGGAGTAGGTCTTAACAGTACTCGTGTTGATCCAAAAATGAAGCCTTTGTTGGAATATAATATAAGAAGAAAACAGTGAGAGAATTGGTATAAAAATAATAAGATTTTGCAATATATAGTAAAATCGTTTTGGTGGATTTCCGACTATGGTATATCCACAAAGAGAATTATTGCTTGTTTTTTTGGATTGGCACTTTTTTTCGCAGCATTATATCTTGTATTAGGTTTGCTCTTACCTCCGGGATTAGTCAAAAATTTATTCGTAGATGAAATGAATCCCAGTTTTAGTTTGAGAGTATTAATAAGATCAGTTTATTTTTCTGTTGTTACTATGACGACACTTGGCTTTGGAGATATGTATGCTCATCCGGATAGTATTTGCGGACATACACTTTTAACGATACAGGTTCTCCTTGGATATTTCTTATTAGGTGCATTAGTATCGCGTTTAGCAATAATGTTTACTTCCGCAGGACCTGCAGGGAAGTTTGATAAGAAATACAAAAAGAAATAATTAATTATAAAGATACAACAGTATTGATATTATTTCCGTGATTTCTCCATAAGTTCGGTAAATCTTGGGAATAAATATCGACTGTCGTGTGGTCCGGGAGAGGCTTCTGGATGGTATTGGACACAGAATAGTGGCAATTCTTTATGTCTGAATCCTTCGAGTGTATTGTCGTTAAGATTAATGTGTGTTAACTCAGCTTCTTTTTGATTCAAGGTGTTCAAATCGACACAAAAACCGTGGTTCTGAGCCGTTATTTCAACTTTGTTTGTCAGTAAATCTTTAACAGGATGATTAGCTCCACGATGACCATATTTTAGCTTAAAGGTCTTTCCTCCAAGTGCTAATCCAAGAATTTGCTGTCCGAGACAAATACCGAAAATTGGTTTTTTGCCGATTAATTTCTGAACTGTTTCGATAACATAAGGCACACCTTCAGGGTCACCAGGTCCATTGGATAAGAATATTCCGTCAGGATTGTCTTCAAGAATTTCCTCAGCAGTAGTCGTTGCGGGAACTACCTTGACTTTACATCCGACATCGTTCAGACATTTTAAAATGTTCGTCTTGATTCCGAAATCAAATGCTATTACGAAATATTCTTTTTCTACTTTAGTTTCAAAAACATAGGATTTTTTTGTAGTAACTTCTTTGACTAAATCACGACCAACTAATCCTGGAGAGTTCTTGGCTTTCTCGATAAGACTTTGCGGATTCAAATCTATCGTTGAAAGAACAGATTTCATCGCTCCTTTTTCACGAATATGTAAAACAAGGGAGCGTGTTTCGACATCGCTTAATCCTATTATGTTATGTTTCTTTAGATAATTATCAAGATTATTTGTGGAACGGTAATTGCTGACTCGTGGACTTAGCGATTTTATAATCAAACCTTCGACTTTTGGCGAATCGGATTCTGTATCCTCCTCATTAACTCCATAATTTCCGATTTGAGAATATGTTAAGGTAACAATTTGCCCTTTATAAGAGGCATCGGTCAGTATTTCCTGGTAACCGGTTATACTGGTATTGAAAACAATTTCACCATAGGATTCACCTTCAGATCCAAATGCTGTTCCTTCAAAGTAAGTTCCGTCCTCAAGGGCTAATATTCCTTTTCTGCGATTTTCTATTTCATTCAAATCAATTGTTCCTTGTTCTTATTAGTTAGTTAATGAAATTGTATTAGTTGTGTCCATATATTTGTAGGGGCGGAGTCACCCGCCCTTATATATGGGCGAGGAAACCTCGCCCCTACAGATTATTTTTAAATAGAGTTTTTTAAAAAAATATTTTATGCATTAAGAATCTCAAGGAATTCTTTAACAAAAGATGGTTCCCATAATTTTCCAGAACCTAACATCAATACTTTTTTGGCGCTTTCCACATCCATTTTTTCTCTATATGGTCGATCCGAAGTCATTGACACAAACGCCTCAGTTACAGAAATAATCCTTGCGCCCATTGGTATATCCTCTTCCTTTAAACCTTCCGGATATCCGCTACCATCGTAGTGTTCGTGGTGATGACGAATAATTTTTAAGAATTCGGATGATGGACTGAAGGATTTACATAATTCTTCACTATATAAAACGTGTTTTAAAATTTCTCTTTTTTCAGCCGAATCATCGCCCAACTTTTTTTCCAATAATTTACTATCGATAAATATATAACCTATATTATGAAATGTCGCAGCAAGGCTGAGTGTCTGTAAGTCCCATTCCATTAATCCCAATTTTTTGCCGAGAGCAACTGATAAATCTCTTACTCTTACTGAATGTTCTCTCGTATACTTATTTTTATCCTCTAACTTTTCCACAAGTAAAACTAATAATTTCTGAATCTCTAATAGCTTATTGTTTAGAAACTTCAACTCCAGTAGATTCCTAACGGTTAACTCAAGATTCATATTATCAAACGGTTTATTTATAATAAAATCAGCACTTGATTTTAAATCTTCTTTTCCATTACCGTCCTCTGTTTCTGAAGTTAGAATAATTATCGGAGTAGAGGAATAATATAATCTTGATTTAATCGCCTTACAGAGCTGGAATCCATCAGTTGGAGGTAACATCGAATCCAAAATAATTAGATGAACATCATTCGATTCAAGTTTTTCCATAACCTCATTAAAATTGGTGGCTTTAAGAGTATTATAACCTAAAGATTTGATAAAATCAGAGATTTTTTTCAGATGTTCCTGATCGTTGTCAGCGATAATTATGTTAATTTTCTCTTCCAAAGCCCAGTACCTTAACAACAATGAGATTTGTTAAAAATCCACTATTTAAAAAAAAGTATCTGATACCATATAATATTATATGTCAAATCTTTTTATTTGTCAATTTTGACTCTAAAAAACCAAAAATATTTTATTTTTAGAAACACTTCTATGCTGGATTTAGGGAAAATCTATTGACTTAAAATTTCATTACAGTAAATTATCACAAGCACAATTTTTAAAGAACCACTATATCATAAGACGACAAAAATGAGTATCAAACTTGCCAAAACAGCCGGTTTTTGTATGGGAGTCCGAAGGGCGATTAATCTTGTATTAGAGAAATCATCAAAGAATTCCGAAGGTAAGAATTTCTATACTTTAGGACCATTAATTCACAATAATCAGGTAATCGAGACACTCAAGGCAAAAAACATTAATGTCTTAAATAATTTAGGTGATTTTGAAGATGGAATAATTGCCATAAGGGCTCATGGGATAACTCCGCAATTAAAGCAAAAAATAATTGACATAGGAGCAGAGGTTTGTGATGCAACCTGTCCTCATGTTAATCGAGCTCAATCGATTGCAAAAAAATATACGGATCAAGGCTATTCCATCGTAATTGTTGGAGATAAAGGACATGCAGAAGTGGAGAGTCTGCTGGGTTATACGAAAGGTTCTGGATATGTTGTTGAATCTATCGATGATGTTAATAAATTGTCAAGTTTGCAGAAGGTATGTGTTGTTGCTCAAACAACACAGAGTGGAGAAAATTTTGAGACTATCGTAAATGCAATAAAGAAAAAATATAAAGATGTCGTAGTCTTTAACACAATTTGCAATAGCACATTTGAACGACAAAAAGAAGCTATTGAATTGGCTAAGACAACCGATGCTATGGTTGTTGTAGGTGGCAAACATAGTGCTAATACGAAACGATTGGTGGAGTTATCACAATCGACTGGAACACCTACTTTTCATATTGAAACGGCTAATGAACTCAATAAAGAACTGCTTGATAGCTATAAAATTATCGGTGTTACTGCAGGAGCTTCAACACCCAATTGGATTATCAGAAATGTTGTGGATAAAATCGATGAAATTCAATCCAAGAAAAAACCTTACTTGTTGCAAATAGTCACAGAATTAATAAAATATATAGTCTATTCGCAAGTCTGTGTAGGATTAGCTGCTGCTGCTTTAACATATACCTGCTCTATACTTCAGGGTAATACACCTCTTTTTAAATATCTGTTAATCTCTGGTTTCTATGTTTTTGCTATCAATATTTTAAATATGTATTTCAGCCGAAAAGAAGAGAAGTTAAGTCAATCCACAAAGGAATTAATTGAATTACCTCATAATGCATTTTTTCTTAAATATAATAAACTCTTAATCACTGCAAGCACCATAGCGCTCTTATGTTGCATCTATTTATCTTTCAAACTCCACAAAATATCACAGTTACTTCTTTTGATAGCGATAGTTGGTGGAATCATTTATAATTTAGTCATATTTCCAATCAGAAAATTTCCTCGTGCAAGATATACAAAAATTAAGGACATACCTGGTTCAAAAGATTTATTTATGGCAACTGCCTGGGTAACTGTCGCTGTACTTATTCCATTTTTCAATTCATTTCATTCTTCCCATCAGCCACAAAGCATCTCATTACTTTTCCTGTCGATAATATTCGCTTTTGTATTAGTCTTTATCCGTTCGATAGTCAATGACATAAGGGAAATCGAAAGCGACTTTTTTGTAGGAAAAGAAACTATTCCCATTGTAATCGGAAAACAAAATACAAAACTCCTTGTTATTGTTTTAATCTCAATGTTATTTGGTGTATTATTTATTTTTGGTGAAAGAGGCTTGATTCCTCGATCCATTGCTATTCTCTTCATTATATCAATATCACTCATTAATACGATTTTGATTATTCTAAGGCGTGTTTTAATAAGTAGAGTCAAATATGATTTAGCGATAGATGGTCAATTCATAATTCTTGCCGTGCTTATTAGCTTAATCCATATTTAAAAATTCACTATCTTTTTCAGAGACAGGATATCCGAAATCCTTTGCTTTTCTTAGATGATATTTTGCCTTATCGATATCAACAGATTCTTGATTCAAATAACAGCGGAACAAATTATAGTGTGTGGAACTGTGTCGAGAGTTTAAATCGAGAACTTTTTTAAATTTCTCAATTGCTGATGAATAATCGCCTTTTTTCATATACATCACACCGAGATTGTTTAACATCTTAATATCATCGTCTTTAATCATTAAACCTGATTTCAAATACTCGATAGCCTTGTCGATATTCCCTTCCTTTTGTGCAACAATTGCCAAACCATTATAGGCTTTTATTGAATTTGGCTCTAATCTTAAGTTTGATTCCCATAAAATCTTTTCATCTCCCCATACAACGTTCCTGTTTACGGTCGAATAAGCATAACAAAGCAAAATTAAAATTGATAATAAATAAAATAAAGTTTGAGGAAGATTTACTTTTTGAGATGAATCTTCTTTTTGTTTATTTATGCTGTTTTGATTATTGTTAGTGTTTTGTTCTGAACTATATTCCTCTTTACAAAATAATGATTTTGAGATTCCTAATACAATTAAACATAAACCAATGGAAGAAAAATAGAGATATCGGTCCGCAATGGGATTAATCAAAGGAATGATATTTGATACGGAAAAAAATCCGAATAAAATCCATAATAATCCAAAGGCAATTATTTTGTTTTTTCTTAGAAAATAAAAAGTAAGAAATAAATATAACAGAAACACAATTATGTTTATTATATTTAATACCATAGGAAATCGGGAAGCTGGGATAAAGACATAATCTGCTCTTAGAAATATCGGAAGCAACAATACTCGGAGATGATGCGTGAATAAATAAAAAAAGTTGAGAATCTTTTCTTCAATTCCAAATTGATATAGATTTGAACTTTTAACAACAGGAGCCATCAATTTAAATCTAATCCAAAGATAAAATGTCAAAACTATCACAAATGGAATAAGTAAGAAAAAATCTTTTATATCAGCAGTTTCATTACGCTTCACTAATTTGAAAATAATAATAATTAGAATTAAAAGAGGGAAAATAATAGCTATTTCTTTAGAAAATAAAGCTAACAAAAAGGATAATGTTGGTAAAATCAACATCAACACATTTCGCTTATGAAAATAAAAAATTGAAAATAGGATAGATAAAAGGATAAATAAAGTTGCTAAGAGATCTTCTCGATAAGAGATGACATTAACCGCTTCGGTCGTTACTGGATGGATTGCGAAGAATAATGTGGGTATAAGAATAATTGAGTAATTACTTCCTTCCCATTTACTATTTGAAATATTTTTTGTTAACATTATTAGTTTTGTAAGGATCAAAAATAATATTATTGCATTCAAAGTATGAATTAAGAAATTAGACAAATGATAACCAAAAGGAGATTTCCCCCAGAAAAAATAATCTATAAAATAACTTAGTGTAACTACTGGTCTATAACTCAACTCAACAGTTTTCAAAAAATAGGATTTAGTGAATAAAAAAGGCAAGTTATTAAAAGAAGTAATGAGTGAAGAGTTCAGTATGACAAATCTATCATCATAAACAAAACCGTTAAATAGAGTATTCCCATAGCAGATAAGATTAATTAGAATTATAAGTCCGATGCAATGTATTTTTCTTTTCATATTCAAATGTAAATCCGAAATTTAAAAATCAGATTATTTCTTTTTAAACATATTCTAAAAATGTTTGCAATAAAATACAATGAATTTTTTTCTTAACTCATATTTTTTGGTAGGTTAAACAAAGATTTTGAGAAAAATATGATAAGTATTTTCGAAGTTTTTTAATTTAATGGGTTAATATATAATAAACAAATCAGAACAAGTTTTCTGGGAATATTTAATAGTTAAAATATCATCGAAAGTATTTAATCCTTCACTATAACCTGTCACATATATATTTCCCAATTGATCTATAGCTATAGCCATCGCCTTATCATTTGTATTTGCACTACCATCGTGTATACCTACCCACTGCTTTGAACCATTATTATCATATTTTACTGTTGCATAATCATTGTAATAGTTACCTCCAGTACTATACCCTGTTACAAAAATATTTCCTGATGGATCAACAGCTATTGCAGTTGCATAATCAGATCCAAATATATAACCATCGTATGCTGCTACCCACTGTTCTACGCCACTGTTATCATATTTTATTGTTGTGTATTCCAGGTAAGAGCCAAATTGATAACTTCGTCCTGTTACGTAAACATTCCCATAATTATCTAACACGAGATCCGAAGGTGAATCACTTCTATTTAATGGAGTTATATCTTGCTATCCATTCTTCAATACCATTATTGTTGTATTTTATTGTTACATAATCATAAGCATATTTACTACTATCGATTCTACCTGTAACATAAATACTACCTAAGCTATCTGCTGCTATTAGGGTTGCCACATTATAACTATCATTTTCTATTCCACTATATCTTGCTACCCATTCTTCCACACCATTACTATTATATTTGATTGTTGCAAAATCCGAATATGTATATAAACCGGGACTTTCTCCTGTAACATAAACATTATCTGAAGTATCTATGGTTATTGCTGTAGCGCAATCGGAATCATTAGCTGGACCATCATATTGTGCTATCCATTGCTCTTCTCCTTCGCTATTATATTTTATAGTTAGATAATCACCTGTATAATACGGATAATCAGTATTAGTGTCGATAGTCCCTGTGACATATATATACCCCATACTATCTATAGCTATGTCATTAGCATTGTCATCTTGATTAAAAGGGCTATTATACCTTGCTACCCATTGTTCTACTCCAAACTTATCATATTTTATAGTTAAGTAATCAGAATTAGTTCCAGATCCTTCGCTACTTCCCGTAACATAAATATTACCAGCCTTATCTAAAACAATCGCTTTAGCTTCATCATCATCATTTGCAGTACCATTGTAGGATGCTGTCCATTTGATATTGCCTGCACTGTCATAGTTTATTGTTAGATAATCACAATCAGCTCCAGCTCCATCACTCCATCCTGTAATATAAATATTACCTGTGTTATCAACTACTATATCACTTGCATAGTCTTTATTGCTTATTTCACCATCATATCTGTCAATCCACTGTTCTATCCCTTGATTGTTATATTTAATAGTGGTAAAGTCATAGCTTGTTGTTGAACCATAACTTCTTCCACAGATGTAAATATCTCCCGAATTGTCCACAGCTATAGAATATGAATAATCACAGTCATTTCCAGAACCGTTATACTTTGATACCCATTGTTCTTCTCCCATACTATTATATTTGATTGTTGTGAAATCACTTGAAGTTTCATTCCCCTGGCTTTCACCGGTAATATAGACATTATTTTCAGAATCTATAGTTATATCGTGAATATAAGAAGCACCGTCAAAATCATACCTTGATACCCATTGCTGCTCTCCTACACTATTATATTTGATTGTCGCATAATTATCAGCACCAAAACAATAGCATTCTCCAGTTACATAAACACCACCATTGTTATCTACAGCTATAGCCATAGCAATATCATCGCTGTTAGTAAATTC
>CAZYWQ010000089.1:0-8662 GCA_964651675.1 uncultured Candidatus Sumerlaeota bacterium
GATTCGGTGTTGTGTTCATCGATGTCGGTCAGGATGTTCATTTCGAAGGTGGGGATATCAATGAAGCGATAAATGAAGGAGTTCGTCAGGGCTATGAAAAAGGCTATCTCAGGAAATCCATTTGTGATCCTTTCACAAGAGCTAATACAAAAGATAACACACCTGCTATCATCCATTATGATATAGTTCCCGGAGACAAAATCAAAATCACTGTAGCGCCAAAAGGTGGAGGAAGTGAAAATATGAGTCGGGTAATGATGCTCAAACCATCCGATGGCAAAAGGGGAATTATGGATTATGTCGTGCAGAGATGTAAAGAAGCCGGAGGAAATCCCTGTCCACCTGTAGTTGTCGGCGTAGGTATTGGTGGAACATTCGAAAAGGCTGCCATTCTTGCAAAAAAATCCTTGCTCAGAGAATTGGGCTCTAAAAATCCTGATCCTGAGTTGGCTGAAATGGAAGAGGAAATGCTGAAAAAAATCAATGCCTTAGGAAGCGGACCGATGGGATTAGGTGGTCGAATATACGCTCTTGGCGTACACATCATAAAACACCCTTGCCACATTGCAAGTCTTCCTCTTGCAGTTAATATTAATTGCCACGCACATAGACATAAAAGTATCGAGATTTAACAACTTTCAAACAGGAGATAAAATATGGATCCCATAAAGCTAAAGACACCATTAAAAAATGAAGATATTACCAATTTGAAAATCGGAGATAGAGTTTTAATAACAGGAAACATATACACAGCTCGTGATGCAGCCCATTCAAAATTAGTCAAGGCGCTTGATGAAGGAAAAGAATTACCAGTCGAGATAAAAGGACAGGTTATATACTTCGCAGGTCCTTCTCCTGCAAAACCTGGTAATCCGATTGGTTCTGTTGGACCTACCACATCTTATAGAATGGATGCATACTCTCCGAGACTGATTGAAATTGGACTAAAAGGGATGATTGGAAAAGGACCTCGTTCGCAGGAAGTTATTAAGGCGATGAGAAAACATAAATGCGTCTATTTAGCTGCAACAGGTGGAGCTGCAGCATTGTTAGCAAAAAGAGTTAAGAAAGCTGAAGTCATCGCTTATGAAGAATTAGGTCCAGAGGCTATCAGAAGACTTTATGTAGAGGATTTTCCGGCTATTGTTGTTAATGATATTCAAGGAAATGACCTTTATAAAGAAGGACAGAAAAGATACGCATTAATTTCTTAAAGCGACACGATTAATCGGAAATGTTATTTATTATCCCCCGATGTTAACTCAGCAAATCGAGGATTCAGAAATATTGAATATTCTCCTTGCTGTAATATCAATTTCCAATCTTCCTCTTTAAAAATCTCCAAAATCTTATCCATATTCTCCTGCTGTAAAGTAAAACCACGATTGGTATAATTAATGATAAGATACTTTGCTCTTTTGTAATCAACTTTGTAAGCCCATCTTGTCTCAGGAATCTTCGCGTGCCATTTCGTTTCATATCCAAGACTAAGCACCATCTGATAAAGATTAACCGTTTCGCAATCGATGAGCCAGGAAATTAGCTCAGGAGCAATTACCATATCTTTGTTACTGTCTGTGTTGAAATTTACAAAGTTTACAACAGACATTGTATCATCATAGTTTTGAACAGCACCGATTCCATCGAATGTGGTAGGAATACGGGTAGAGACCCAAATGATATCCCTTATTACCAAAAAAGAAAACGGTAACAAGGCAATTATCAACACCACAGTTACTATTATTTTCTTGAATGACTCTGGCTTATTCTCCAATAACCTAAGAGTACCAATCTTTACCCTATCATATAGAATAAAAAGCAATGATGCCATAGATAGATGTAACATCGGAAGGTAAAGGACAGAATTGTAGCTTGTTCTTGTATCAAAACCCTGTTTTTTTATAATAATCAGTCCGAGAGGCAGGATAAATAGAGAAATGATATTCTGTTGACCTTTAAGAAAGAAAAATCCAACAATGCTCAAGAAATATACTAAATCATAAGAGGGAAAAAGAAGAGCGGATTTAATAAAAGTACCTACTTGTTCAAAAACAGTCTCCTTCTCACCAGAACCTGCTACTGCAAAGAACAATCTAATAAAGTCTTTTAAGAACTGTCCCTGAGTATTTACCATCATCCAGACAGAAAATAATAGAAATGGAGCAATCGCAATAGGTAGAACATATATCAAAGATCTTCTACTCACGAATAAAACAAATAAAATTACAAACAGAAGAGTAACTACTCCATAAAAGCTACTGACCGAGAATAAACCGGCGAAAATGGCAGCAGCGATCAATGAACCAGCCTTTCTAAATTTCAAAAAACTCACAAGGGCATAAAGTGTCCAGACATTAAAAAACATCCCTGCATTATACGCAACTCCCCATCGATTGAAGATCAAAGGAAACTTGTGTAGAGCAAAAATGGCAAGCCCTAGTAATGCAACCTTTTCATTAAAAAGCAATTTACCTATCATTAACAGCGGAAAAATAATTCCAATAGTGCAAAGAAAGGAAATAAACCGTGGATAAAAAATATCTCTATTATTAAAAAATCTCATTAGAAAACCACTGATGTAATAATACAGAGGTAGGTGAGGCGTGGATTCTAAACCGAAGGGATATTTGATTGCACCTTGTCGCACATCGCCATACGCCATATTATATTCCATATTTACAAAATACGCTTCATCTAAATACCATCTCGGATTAATACTGAGATTATAAAGTCGTGTGAAAATTATAAACAACACAATCAAAAGAAATATTGCATAAGAATATTTGCTCGAGAAAATTTTACCCCGAATCACAAATCCTCTCCATTTACGAATATCTATCAAAAATTAGTCTTATATGGTCTAATTGGTAAAATGTGACGCCAAGACTAACAAGAGCTAATACGATATACAAGATAATTTCTCCTGATTAGTCACGTTCTTTGCAAACATCTTTATGAAAATACAAATCACCTATCATAATTATTAAAAAAAATTAAGGGAATTTGAACCTTTTGTTAATAACAAGCATATTATTATATAGAGAGTAATTTTACTCAGTAAAAAAATGACTATAAAACAATCGAATAACTCTCTTACTGATGAAGCTCTTATGGAGCTGTTCAAAAACGGTGATATTAAAGGATTTAATCTCCTGGTTGAACGATATCAAAAACCAATCATAAATTACATTTATCGACTAACAGGAAATTTTATGATGGCTGAAGACATTACACAAGAGGTATTCATCCTTATTTACAAAAAAGCAAAATTATTTAGAGCCGCAGGCTGCTTTAAATCCTGGATATATAAAATTGCCACAAATCTTTTTAACTATGAAATGAGAAGAAGAAAACACACTTTTTCGGAGAAACCAATATATACTGAAGAGCCAACTACTGTGAAAAATGACCTTGTACCAGAACATCTAAATCCATCTCAAAAAGCAGAGAACAGTGAAATACAAAAGCGAATAATAGAACTGATTGATTCACTGCCACATAAACAGAGGATTGTAGTTACATTGCATATTTTCGAAGAACTAAAACAAGAAGAAATCGCTAATATCGTCGGATGCAGCATTGGAACAGTAAAATCCCGCATATACTATGGATTAAAAAAATTAAAAGAGCAAATTATCGAATCAGATTTATTGCCTGAGAGGAGATGATCGAATGAAATGTTCCAAGATAAAAATTTCGCTTCCCATTTTTATAAACAAACAGTTACCCGAATCAGAGATTAATAAAATCGAGAGCCATTTACAAATATGTGACCAGTGTAAAAACGAATATATATCTTTATCAAAGACTTATAATCTTCTCAAAGAATGGAAAGATTATGAACCATCAGCTAACTTTTCGGAAAAACTACATCATAAGATAGAATCACAAGCCAAAAAACAATTTACTCAAAAATCTTTACTTTCTTTCCTTAATCAAAATCTAAAAACTCTTCTTTTATTCACAAAGAGAGAAATTCTGATAACTGCTTTTCTCACAATTTTAACAATATTGTTTGTTATTGGCAAATATGCTCCCTGGACTTTTGGTGAATCAATACATACACTGGGAGAACAGGATAAAAATGAAACAATGATAACAAAAGAAATAACAACAACCTATCATTTCATTCAAGTTGGTTTTCAGAAACAAGATGGAAAAACTATTATTAAATTTAGAATAGGTTCTTAAATAGATTAATTTAGAAATTATTTAATCAACTATCTTTAATAAGATAAAATAATGAAAGGAGATAGAAACTATGGGAATGATTGCTCTATTTTTCGTAGCAGTAGGATTGGTAACTTTACTATTATTAACATTATTACTTAAGTGGCTCTGGAACATAACAATGCCCGATATATTCAAAATAAACAAAGTTAAATATTGGCAGGCTTTCAGACTACTTTTGATAGCCTCAATACTTTTTAGCGGGATACAATTCAGCCAAAGTGCATTAACATTTTTCGATACTCGTGGTGCACAACCAAATCTCGTTCTAACAGGTATTGTTACTGATGCAGAAACAGGACAACCTATTGAAGGAGCAAAAGTATCGGACTATCAATATGGTACTATACCTTACAAAGGTGCTGTTACAGATTCTGCTGGTAGATACCGTTATATCACCTGGGCTACGGAGCATAATATCATAGCAGAAGCCCCAGGCTATAAATCTGTGCAAAAGACTTTAATAACAGGTTTCTTTGAGACTGAAAAAGAAAAAGTCCTGAACTTCAAACTTAAACCAGAGAAATAAGTTAAATCAAAAGTCCGAATTACACCTTTGCTATTGAAAGAAGGCATATTGAGAAGCATTCGAATTCGTAACTTGTTTTATTCTATCAAGATAAGACCATAATAATTACCTTCACAGCTTGTGGTTCTTAAAACTTCTATAGGAAATCCGTTAGCTCTCACAGTTGAGTAGACATCTATTCCACAAGCCTCCATTGAAGGTCTTGCCTTCTCGGGATACTTACAGAATTTTGTGCACTTATTACAAAGAACACAAGTGCCATGCCCCATTCCAAAAGCCTTATAATATCCATCCAGAAAAATCTCTCTCTCCATTGTAGCAACAATATCATTAATATCTGTATCTTCTTCTCCATGAATCAAAAGACCATATTCATAATCCACTATTATCCTCCTGGTCTGTTCAGGAGTGGGTGAATAAGGTGGACAGGTTAATCGCCCTCCATAACCCTCACATCCAAATTGACATTTTAATCTTACCCATTCGGAAACAACAATACTTTTTACTGAAATAATTTTAGAATCCTTAGCACCTAATTTCTTTGCTTTCTTCAGATATTTTGATTTTTGTTTCATTTAATTCCCTCTTATTTACTCCTAATTCAATAAGATTTATTTATATACATCACTTAACTCCTTATAGAATTCAGTAATAAAATCATCAAGCCAATTGTAATGATTCACCGCTTCCTTTTCATTGAATCCATCTTTTCTCCATTTTGCGAGCAATTCATTTGTTCGACGCACAATTATTTTATCTTGCGGAATTAATTTCTGGAGAATGCCATTACCTTCCTTGTTTAAAATCGCAGAAACATCAAGATAACCACTTCCATCCCAGGTCTTAATCGGAAAACAATTCTGCTTACAGATCAGAGCTTTCTCGGCAATTAGTGCAGTTTCATCATTTTTGGAAAGAACAACTTTCGGCAATTGCTCTCCAGCAGAAACCCAGACAGGAACAGTAAGCGAGGTCAATTGAAAACTTGGTATTGTCCATAAAGTGGTAAGGTTAGGATCTTCACCAGGTTTCACTCCCTGAATTACCATCGTGGAGACAGATCTAAATCCTACAATATAATCTCGAAAGGGGATAAGACATGTCTGCTTTTTATTTTCAGGCAAATCCATTGTATAGAGGTCGGTTTTCAAAACAGAATGCTTCAAACATCTTGTTGCATCAAAAAGAAGAAATTCTAAAGACAGATTCTTATTTACCCTGTTCCAATGAAAAATTTCTTCAAGTGTTTGGTATCGAATATATCCGGAACCCATTCCAGTTGCACCACTGAATGCGAAATTGGTTCTAATTAGATATCCTGATGGAGCAGTCTTAGGATCGTTAACATCGAATTTTTCATATGAATCAGGCGAGACTTCATAATACGCAGCTCCTCCCTGAGCATCTATAAGACCAAAATTGGCTTGCGTTCCTCGTTTCCCATTAGTCTCATCTAACATTCTTTCAAAATCATTTAATGTACTGCATTTGCCCAATGCCTCTTTCATAAAGAATCCTTCTTTGTCCATCAGGTCTGAGTATTTTTCCCTTTCCACGAGATTATAAGCGTTCGTATCCAAAATACTGAACCCAGCACTATTGCTTCCCATCCAGACTTGAGACCCTTCGATATCTTCCGTATTTATTATTCCTATAAAGTCATATTTTTTACCTTTAAAATATCTCAGGTTATTCTCCATTTCCCTGGCATCACGATGTTTCCACAATAAAGATCTCCCATCCGGTGTTACTCTTCCTGAAATTATCGCTGAACTACAGGCAAAAACTGAATAATAAACAAATATATAGATGAACATTATAGCCGAGACTTTTTTCATTTCTTTTCTCCTATGAAATGTTTATGAAAAAAAATATGCATTAAACTGCTTCATTTGCCACTTTATGTTCACTAAAGTCTTGATAACATTTTTCTACACCATCTTTCAAGAAGTTCGATGTAGTACAAAGGTCTTTCTTCCCTGTCCTTCTCTGAATCTTTCCAATCTCTTGCCACACGAACAACATCTTTGTCATCATCATCTGATAAGAGATTAATAATTTCATCCTTTTTCAAGATATATTTCCCTTCCTTCAAATAAATCCATGACTGTAGGGCATAAAAACAATTTTTAAAAGGATAGAACAATTTATGAATAACCTTATTTAAATTATGAGGAAATAACAAATAATGTCGAGCAGCCTCTTGATTATTAGCTGCAAAAACCCTGATGCGCTCAATAAAATCTTGAGATGTTGGTTTATCAATTATGCCATCAAGTTTCCCATACAGATTTTTACAATCATAAAAATACTCAACCAATTCGAAGCTGGGTCTGGATTTTATTTCCGATACCGAATAAAAAACACCACTCGCAAGAGAATCCGCATCTGGCATCGAATGCACTATTTTCCCAAATGAAATCAGGTCTTCTGAATCAATACTATCCAGAACCACGATAGTATCAATATCACTCTCAGGTCTTGCCTCACCCCTTGCCCAGCTACCATGGTGACCTAAAAACACTAAACGCTCACCGAAATGCTTAAGCAATCGCACCTGAAAATCCTTAAGCCACTTATCCACTTCAGCTTGACTAACCATAATCAACTCCTTTTTTAAATTGCAGTTTTCGAAAAATCGGTAACTATACTTTTAAAGCGAGATTGCCACGCTCACATTCATTCGCTCGCAATGACACAATGCAAAGAAATATTTAAGGTAATATCAAGGAACTTTCTGAATTACGGTGTTAATCCCCGTTTTGAAATCATTAACTTCGCAATGTAATTACATTTATATCGCAGATTCTATGCAAGTTTTCCTTTATTTAATATATTAGCAACAGCCTTAATATGACTGGGAGTAGTTCCGCAGCATCCACCCACAACTTTTGCGCCTGCATTTACACATTCCTTAATTCCTTCCGCAAATTCTTTCGGTACCATATCAAATACCGTCTGGTTATTTATTAATTTGGGTTTACCGGCATTTGGTTGAACTAAAATCGGTAGTGATGTGGCTTCTTTAAAAATTGCCACAATTTTCGCCATTTGAAAAGGATCAAGGTCACCGCAATTTGTGCCTATGACATCTGCTCCTGCCTCAGCAAGTTTTTGTGCACATTCCTCAGCAGAATTGCCCATTATTGTCCTTCCGCCATTTTTCTCAGTTGCAAATGCAATAGAGATCAAAACAGGAAGCGAAGAATTTTCTTTACAAGCATGAAGTGCGCATAATGCCTCACGCAGATCAAACATTGTCTCAATTATAAAACCATCCACACCAGCTTCTGCCAAAATCTCAGCTTGCTCTTTGAACGCATCATAGAATTCAGTCTCTTTATATGTTCCATACGGCTCAAGCATCTGACCAGTGGAACTAATATTACCTAACACATATAAATTTGTCTTAGCCGATTTTCTTGCCAATTCAACCCCAGCTCTATTTACATCCCGCACATCAACATTAACCTTATGTGTCTCGATATAAATACGATTCATTGTTAATGTATTGGTAGTCAAGGCATCGCAACCAGACTGTGCATATTCTTTGTGGATTTCCAAAACAACTTCCGGAGCTATAAGATTAGATTGTCCCCAATCCATTAAGTTATGCTTATCCAATTGCGTTCCCATCGCTCCATCAAGTAAAATATGTTTTTGCGATAAGATAAATTCTGAAAATTTCATTTTTATATCCAAATGAATTTATTTTTTTGCCACGACAATTAACCTCTTTGCATTATTATCATAAGGATTCCCTTCAAGGTCACCGTAGACGCTGAATTTCTCAAAACCACATTCTTTTAGCAAGGAAGTCAACTCAGCAGCCGAATAAAGTCTAAGGGACAATCTAAGTTCCGTTCTTTTATCACCTTTAATCATAATCCAACGGTTCTCAAT
>CAZYWQ010000090.1:0-8617 GCA_964651675.1 uncultured Candidatus Sumerlaeota bacterium
ATTATTGAGTGATCTACTCGAATTGGCTAAACTTGAATCACCATCTCTTGAGCTTAAAAAAGATAAGGTGAATATGTCAGAGATAATCCAGAAATGTCTGGATAATTTAGACCAAGAGATCAAATCGAAAAATATCTCCGTCGAAAAAACTATCAAGTCTGATAATCCCATCATCTTCGGTGAAGTGGATAATCTTTATACTGCCGTCTATAATATTATTGGTAACTCAATAAAGTACTCTACACCCAATAAACCAGTGCAGATCTTATGCTGTGATAATAAACAAAATTTGGAAATAACTGTCAAAGATCAAGGTATAGGTATTCCAAAAGAAGAATTAAGTAAGATATTCAGTGAATTCTATAGAAGTACGAATGCCAAGGCATCTCGCATCCCTGGGACAGGTCTTGGTATGAACATTGTGCGAAAAATAATTGAAAGGCACAATGGAGAGATAAAAGTCGAAAGTGAAATCAATAAAGGAACTACTGTGAAGATTTCATTGCCTAAAAACTCTTAAGGAATGTCGAAGAAAAAATACTTGATTTTCAACAACGCAGTAAATTAGAAATGATTTTCCGTTGTATAACATAAAAAATTATGACTCAAACTATGCCTGGGTGGTGGAACTGGTAGACACACCATCTTGAGGGGGTGGCCCGAGAGTTCGGGTGCGGGTTCAAGTCCCGCCCCAGGCATTTCAACTCTTTTTTTGTCCATAAAACAATAGTAAACAAAACCAATAACTTTGGGGTTGACTTTATTTTTTTTCATAAAATATAGTGTTTCTCGATATAGTTAAATTAATTTTGATAATCCATAACTACAAATCAATTCTCTTGGCTTACAAGAAAAATAGACTAAGTGCTGGGGTAGCTCAGTTAGGTATAGAGCACCTGACTGTGGATCAGGGGGTCACGGGTTCGAGTCCCGTCCCCAGTACCACTTTTCGTATTTTCAAACTTTCCCCAGAGGATAGCTAATAATGTCAGATGTTAATGAAAAGAAATTCATAAAACCTCAAACTCTTAAAGGATTTCGTGATTATTTGCCAGAGAATTTAATTGCGCAAAATAGGATTGTTGAAAAAATTAGAAAGATATTCGAAAAATATGGTTTCATCCCTTTAGATACTCCGATCCTTGAATATTTAATGACTCTTGTTGGTACAGGTGGAGAGGAGATTAATAAACAACTATTGTGTTTGGAGAGTCCTGAAAAAGAATCTGTGGCAATGCGTTTTGATTTAACAGTACCACTTGCTCGAATGATTGCTCAGTATCCTGACAAGATTAATCTTCCTTTTCGACGCTATCACATCGGTCCTGTATTTCGGGCTGATAAACCAGGGAAACATAGATATCGCCAATTTACCCAGTTTGACATTGATGCAGTCGGAAGTAAATCTGTTGCTGTAGATGCCGAAATCATTGCTGCAATGTGTGAAGTGATGAGAGAAGTTGGATTGATAAACAATGAGTCTCATCAAGATTTTCAAATCAGAATTAACAATCGGAAACTTGTTGATGCATTACTCGAAGGATGTGGAATAACAGATACAGTCATTCATTTGAATGTTCTTAGAGTCGTTGATAAGCTCCAGAAATTTGGTCTGGAAAATGTTCGCAAATTACTTGGTAAGGGTCGCATAGATGAATCAGGCGATCCGATACCAGGAGTCAGTCTGCCTAATGATATTATCGAAAAGATTATATCTTTCATCTCGACATCTGCCGATTCACGATTGGCTTTATTAGAAAGTGTCAAAAAGCAATTGAAGGATTCTGAACTAACAAAAGAAGCTTTAGGTGAAATGGTCGAACTTTCGAAATATCTCGATATTTTAGGTGTTAAAGAATGCGATGCAATTTTTGATCCGAGTTTAGCAAGAGGATTGGACTATTATACAGGTCCGGTATTCGAGACAATCTTACCTGCGATTCCTGAGGTGGGTTCGGTTATGGGTGGAGGCAGATATGATCGTCTTGTAGAGCGGTTTATGGATGCGACCATACCTTCTACGGGAGCGTCGATTGGTTTGGAGCGATTTATGGCAGCATTAAAACAGTTAGATAAAATTGAAGATGAGTCATCAACCACAAAAGTTTTGATTTTAACAATGTCTGGTGTTTCGGATGAAGTTTATTTGAATGTTGCTAAGGAACTTCGTGAAGCTGGCATAAACACGGAAATATATTTTGGCAAATCCAATGAAAAAATGCGAGATCAACTTGCCCTTGCTAATTCAAGGGATATGAAAATCGCAGTAATCATCGGCGAGGATGAATTTAAAAATAATCAAGTATCTATTAAAGACCTGAAGGTAGGAATGGAAAAGCGAGATAAAATTCAGGACAGAAAAAAATACCTCAAGGCAGGAAAGACAGGTCAGATTACAATAGATAGAGATAATTTAGTAGAAAAAGTTTTGGAAATCCTGAATTCTCAGGAAGAATAAAACAGTCACTTTTGAGAGTTATATATTCTATCTAAAAGAATATATATATCTTTGAACATCTTCAGGTTTATTCGCCTTACTAAGAGCCATTTCCTTCGTTATATATCGCTTCCTATACAATTCAGCTAATGCTCTATCGCGGGTCTGCATATGGAGATTTCCGCCTGTTTCGATGGCTGAATAAATTTGGTGAGTTTTACCTTCTCTTATCAAGCTTGAAATAGCTGGTGTAGAAATCATTAGCTCAACGCAAACGATTCTTCCTCTTCCGTCTACTGTAGGAAGAAGTTGCTGACATAATACAGCCTGGATAACTGATGCTAATTGGATACGGACTTGCATCTGTTGATGAGGTGGGAAGACATCTATAACACGGTCTATTGTCTGAACAACATCGTTCGTATGTAGTGTGGTAAGAACAAGGTGTCCTGTTTCTGCCGCTGTTAATGCTGCTGAAATCGTTTCGATGTCTCTCATCTCTCCTATCTGAATAACATCCGGATCCTGTCTTAAGACATATTTAAGAGCATTTGTAAAACTATGTGTATCTTCATTAACTTCCCGTTGTTCCACAACAGCCTTTTTATGAGTATGTAAATATTCAATTGGATCCTCTATGGTAATAATATGAACAGGCAACTTGGAATTGATTATATCAACCATAGCAGCTAAAGTGGTGGATTTACCTGAACCAGTTGGTCCTGTAACAAGTATAAGTCCTCTGGGTCTATCGCACAAGGATTCAAGAATTGGTGGAAGTTTTAACTCTGCTAATGTACGAATAGTATCGGGAATTAACCTAAATGAAGCTGCCACACTTCCTCTCTGAAAATGAATATTTACTCTGAATCGACTGAGATTCGATATACTTAGCGAAAAATCCAATTCTTTTTCTTCTTCAAATCTTTGTTTCTGCAAATCACTCAGGATTCCATAAATTAACTGTTTACTATCTTCCTTCGTAAGTGTATCAGCATCTCTTATTGGATTAACAGCACCGTGTATTCTTAGAATTGGTGGACGCCCTGCAACTATATGCAAATCAGAAGCATCCATATCTATTGCATATCTCAGCATATCTCCTATTTCCATTTACCTGTTTCTCCTTTATTACTATTATTTGAACTACTTTACTAATTAAGGCATTTAGTGTCAAGTTAAAGATAAAACTTGTCGGTAATATTACAACAGATTATGTCATTTATTAATGCTCGGTAATAAAATTTCTATTCCAGTATAATGAAATGTAAAATACAAATATTAATAATCTGTTTATTGACATTGCTATTTTTAGTTGATAAATCTCCAAATTATATTATCGGTATAAAACTTTTTTAACTTTAACAGACTGAAAAAGGATTTTATTATGACTGAGCCTCTTTTAGGTCTTAAGAGTCATTGGTCTAAGAAACAATTGGCTTCGAGATTGAAACTGAAGCCAAAGTTGATGGAAATATATCTCGCTAATGAGGATCTGGAATTTAAATACAAACAGGTAAAAAGTGTATGTGATTCTCTGAAAGACCAGGGAATAAGAGTTATCGTTCACCAACCTCTTAAGTTTAATGATGAACATATTAATCTGGCAATCGAGGAGTGCTCTGAGTTGATTTATACACTTGAGTGTATCGAAGAACTGGATTCTTTAGGCTATGAGTTTGTTATGCATCCTTATAATCATTATCCTGCTACCGAGCAATGGAAAGAATATACAACGGATCCTAAATATAGGGAACATATGGCATACAAAAGGAGCTCAAAGTATCTTATCGATAACATCCTCAAGTATGGTTCCGATAGGATGATTGTTGAAAATGTCTATCTGGATGTTTTTTCTGATGCTGAAAATATCAATTATGTCATAAAAAAGACAGAGGTGAAATTCTGCCTTGATTTGTCGCATTTTTATCTTATGGTCGGAGATGATATATATAGTGAGTTTAATAAATTAAGACCTGACTTATTGCATATCAATGATGCTAATGATACGGACGACTCTATAGAAATTGGAAAAGGATTGATTGATTTTTCTCGTCTGAAACTCAATGTGGATGGTATCATTGAAGTTATGAATAAAGACAATACAAATCCTGTCGAAACAATTAGAAGCTATAAAAAAATAAAAAAAATGTATGAATACCAGTGAATAGGCATTTCTAATAAAACAATGTGGTGATTGTTGGGGAATTTAATTTATCGTAATATAATACGTTATATAAAGAAAGGAATCAAATTATGAAATTTTCAAAGTTATTCTTTTCGTCGCTAATCTTAATTATCTTGGTTCTCAATCCCTTGCTTTACTCATCGGAAAGTGATGATGTAATAACAGGATTGATATTTAAGAAAGCTGGACAAAGTAAAGAATCATTTGCGGCAAAGTCAGTTAAGGTTGTGGAAGACTATCCAAATTATGTCTTAGCGGAATTTTCCCTGTCTCAAAAGGAATCTTTTGAAAAAGCTGGGAATAGAGTTCAAATACTCAATGATATCGATAAAATCACACTCGATACCTACACAATCGATATTAAGAAAGGTGATTCCGAACTTCCGTCAACTTTAAGAATAGAGGATTATTCTAAAGGAAGCGATGGATACTACTTCGTGAAATTTATCGGTCCTATCAAAGATGAATGGCTAACAGAACTTAAAGAAAAAGGCGCTTCACCTCTCCAATACTATCCACACTACACCTATTTAGTAAGTGTAAAAGCAGAAAAAAGAAATGAGATTCAAACCTTAAATAAGGTGAAATGGATTGGCGTTTATCAACCTGCTTATAAAATGAGCAAGGAACTAAAAGAAGGTCTCGAAAAAGAAAAAGAATTTAAAAGCCAAAAAATAAACATTTTGATTTATAAAGAATCAAAAAATATTCCGGAGATTATTAAATCAATAGAGTCTATGGGTGGAATTTTAGAACAAAAATACGAACTCGATTTCTATACAAAATGCAGGTTTAAAATTGATTTCAATAAAGTATATAATATTGTTCAAATCCCCGATATCTATTGGGTGGAAGTTTATTATAAACCAGAGCTTGAAGATGAGGTTTCCGACCAGATAATGGCTGGGAATTACACATCTGGTATCCCTTCAACCGGTTACAATACCTGGTTAAGTTCGATGGGCTTCAACGGAACCAATGTAACAGTCGGGATTGTTGATGATGGTGTTGATGATACTCATGCTGATTTAAGTGGTCGGGTTACATCTTTAGATTATGGTGCGGGACATGCGGCTGAGGGACATGGACATCATGTGGCTGGAATTGTTGCGGGTAATGCTTCTATTGGAACAACAGATGGTAACGGATTCTTATATGGATTAGGGATGGCGCCAAATGCAAATATTATTGATCAACCCATGCTAAAATCAGGCGCTACTGGAACATACCAACAGTTAACACGGGATTGTGTTACAACCAATGGTCCCAATGGTCAACCAGGTTATGTTCAGAATAATAGTTGGGGAAGTGGCACTGGTAATCCACCAGGAACAAATACAACTTATGAATCAACAGAAAGAGAGTACGATATATATGTAAGAGATGCCGATAACCTAACTACAGGAAATCAATCGCTTATAGTATGCTTCTCTGCAGGGAATGATGGTGATGATTGGCCCTCGGGGAGTAATTATCAAACGCTTACAAGACCAAAAGCTGCGAAGAATATTCTTGTAACAGGTGCAACTAACAATTATAGGACTGCACAGGGGAGTTATGCAAATAATATTGATGATTTAGCTCAGTTTAGTAGTCGAGGACCTGCTGCTGATGGTAGAATAAAACCCGAAATATGTTCACCAGGAGCCTGGATAGCCTCTTTATTAGGAGGATCTGACACTTTATGGGGTGATATAGATTCCAATTATCGCTGGTGTGGAGGAACCTCACAGGCAAGTCCGCATTCAGTAGGTGCTGCTGCGTTAATCGTTCAATGGTGGTATGGTCAATATGCACAAAAACCGTCTCCTGCTCTTGTTAAAGCAATCCTTGTAAATGGTGCAGTGGATATGAATTCTGCAGGAGACAATGCTTATGAAACTACTACAACCACAATACCAAATAACGATGAAGGATGGGGTAGGATTAATTTAGGTAATAACTTCGATGCATCCGTGCAGAAAGTTTTTCTCGATAATCCAGTAATCCTTCAAAATAATTCAGAGACTTATTCCTTTCATTTATCTCCTGCCAATCCTGCAATACCAATGAAGATAACTATAGCCTGGATGGATGCACCTGGAGCGGTTAGTGCTAATCCAGCATTGGTTAATAACCTTGATCTTGTTGTAACACAAGGTGGCACTACTTATTATGGTAATAATTTCTCCAGTGGCTGGAGTGTGTCTGGTGGTTCAGCAGATAGTATCAATAACATCGAGTCTGTATATATACAAAGTCCCTCAGGATTATATCAAGTTGATGTTGTTGCAACAGCCTTGAACGGTGATGGAGTCCCTGGTGATGTAGACACTACAGATCAGGATTTCGCTCTCGTTGCTTATAATGCAACTACACAGTCATCCGATGGTGTTATAAGTCTTGATTCTCAATACTACAATTGTTCTGGAACGGTTGAGATAACAGTATCCGATGCTGATTTACAAGGAACAGGCACTCTTACTGTTACAGTCGAAAGCACGACCGAAACAACTCCTGAAGATGTACTTTTGACGGAATCTGGCTCAACAGGTGTTTTTATTGGTACAATTAATACGGCTACTGGTTCTCCAGCAACCGATAGTATACTCCAGGTCTCGGATGGTGATACAATAACAGCTACTTATGTGGATGCTGATGATGGATTAGGTGGAACAAATGTTTCTAAACAAGCAACAGCTACTGTTGATTGTCAATATCCTATTATTAGTAGTGTGGGAGTAATCAACATAACCCAAGAGAGTGCTACTATAGAATGGACTACTAATGAAAATTGTGATAGCGTTGTAAATTATGGAACGAACCGTTCTGCTTTAAATCAAACTGCCTCAGATGGCTCTTTAGTAACCAGTCATTCTGTAGATCTTTCATCACTAAGTCAGTGCACCCCATATTATTTCGAAGTTAGCTCTACAGATATAGCAGGTAATGAAACAACTGATGACAATAGTGGTGATTGTTATGCATTTGTGACATTACAAGAGACCACTGTTTTCTCGGATGATTTGGAACCGAGTGAAGAGCCTGGTTGGACACATTATGCTGGTACTGGAACTGACTCCTGGACATTATCCACTTCTTATTCGCACAGTGTATCTCATTCCTGGTATGTTGTTAATGAAATCTCTGTTACCGATGATTATCTGATAACACCTGATATTGTGTTGGGACCAAACGCAGAGCTGAGTTTTTACCATACCTATCAATTGGAAGACACCTATGATGGAGCGGTGCTTGAAATATCTACTACCGGAGCTATGGGAACGTATACTGACCTCGAATCTTACATAACACAAGGTGGATATGACAGTATAATTAGTTCTACATATGGTAATCCGATAGGCGGGCAAATGGCATGGACAGGTGGAGTACTTGGAACTATGACGGAGGTAGTAGTAGATTTAAGTGCTTACGATGGTGATACAGTAAATATAAGATTCCGAATGGCGTCAGATAATTCTTATTCGGGGATAGGTTGGTATGTTGATGATATAGTAGTCAATGCAGTTGGTCCTTGTGGTACAAGTGTTTATGATTGGGAATGGTATTAATAGGTTTCCGATTTTTGAAAGCAATAGAAATATTTGTGTTTTTTTGAATACATTATTAGAAGAATAGATATAAAATGTAGAGACATAATTCATTATGTCTCTACAAAATTATTTTGCCTTTATCATTTCCAATAATTGCTCCCCCTAATTTATTATTAATTATTATGATCTATACAAAACTATAATACTATATTTATGTCGCATGAATGCGATAGCTACAATATTGAAAATTTCCTGTTGTTTTCTTCATTAGAATATGATTCATTTCTAATTTGAGGTAAATTATATTTATGCAAGATAGTAAAATAATCATACGAGGTGCTTCCGAACATAATCTTAAGAATATCGATCTGGAGATCCCTCGTAATACTCTTACTGTCATAACGGGGATAAGTGGTTCGGGTAAGTCTTCTCTTGCTTTCGATACGATCTATGCGGTAG
>CAZYWQ010000091.1:0-5349 GCA_964651675.1 uncultured Candidatus Sumerlaeota bacterium
TTTTTTAAGGTCATCGGGAGTTAAATCGACATCACTTGTTACACCTTTTCTTTTTTTCATCTGATCCATAATTTTTTCCATTTGTTTTCTGATTCCATGTTCATCGTCTTTGGGTTCGATTCCTGCTGCTTTTTCCATAACAACATCGGAATACATCATTATTAATCTGCGATATGCATCCCATACGAACCTTGCGTTTTTAGTTTGTCTGATTAGACCGGGAATGGTTTTGGAAGTTAATCCGACATTTAAAACAGTTTCCATCATCCCTGGCATAGATTGTCTTGCTCCAGAACGAACAGATACTAAAAGAGGATTGTCAGGATCGCCAAAATTTTTCCCCATTATTTTCTCAACTTTTTTGAGTGCATCATTGACCTGCTTCATTAATATTGATGGATAAGATTTTTTATGTTTGTAGTAATAGGTACAAACCTCTGTTGTTATAGTAAATCCTGGAGGAACAGGTAATTTTAATTTGGGATGACCTGCCATTTCAGCGAGATTTGCTCCCTTACCTCCGAGTAGATTCTTCATTGCAGATTTGCCATCGGCCTTACTACCACCGAAAAAGTATACATACTTGGGACTTTTAGACTTAGCAGACATATATTAACCTCCTCATAATGTTGTAATAGCTGTAATTGTTATTGACTTATATAATGATTGATTGAATCTGTTGGCAAAATGGTATTCTGTCCTTGTGTAAGTGTATTTTGTTGTGTACTATTATCAATTAATATTATTATTTAGATGAACAAATTTTAATTTCAGATATGTAAGTATATACGAGTAATCGTGTCAAATTAATTTTTTGTTCAACTCCATAAAAATTAATATATAATTAAAGGTTTGTCAAAAAATGGACGATAAATTTATTTGTCTTTTCTTGTGACTAAAATGCAATCAAAAACCGAGTGATTTTTTTGAATTTTATAATAAAAAAAGTGTTGACAGAGGATAAACACTTGGGATAACTTCGTTCATAACAAAATGGAAAATCGATTATTATCGAAAGAATCACCTTCAGTTTTTTCTTGACTTTAAAAGATTTTAACTGTTATATAATTTGTCTATCAAAATTTTAGTCGTCAAAGAAGAAAAATATTAGAGATAAGGAGGAAGTAACTAATGGAATACCATGGAAAGACTCTTGTGGTTTTAGTGGTATTAAGTTTATTGGTGTTGTATGGAGTGTTTGGACAAACGCATATTAGAACCTATACTTTTGATGTTACCCTTGAAGGATGGGTACCTGAAGATGTTTCTTCCATTGTGCCGAATTTAACTCCTCCATTGTTTGGCTCCTCAGGTGGTGAATTATCTATTTATTCACCTCTTCAAACAAATCCTGATGAGGTCAATTTCGGATACTGGGTGAATGATTACCTTGATTTTACAGCAGCGGATATTCCAGCAGATTCCTTGTTAAGAGCAACTTTCTATGTTAGTACAGATCAAGCTGATCATACATTAGTTCCTCAGCTAAGAATGGCTTTGAGAAATGAAACAGCAAATTTCAATTCACTAACACAAGTTAACAGTATAAATAATGCAACTGTTATCAATACCCCAATTAATGTTCTTAGACCATTTGAGCATTTCTTTCAACCACATGCCGGTTCTCTTTATCCTCAACACGATGGTTTAGAGGTTGCATTTGAGTTAATTAACTATTATCAGGGAATTGCAGGTAATGATGAGGGAACTCTATTTTTAGATAGAGTTGAAATTGATAGATTTGACTTATCATCAGCAACATTCTCGAGTACACAAGACTTTACTCTTAATCTTTGGGATCCGGATACATCACCGAATACAGCTTTGGGTTAC
The DNA here is from genome assembly GCA_964651675.1 of uncultured Candidatus Sumerlaeota bacterium. GTDB lineage: Bacteria > Sumerlaeota > CAZYWQ01 > CAZYWQ01 > CAZYWQ01 > CAZYWQ01. Next base: position 1,834 of record CAZYWQ010000091.1, read on the forward strand.
TGGACTTGCGATTTCATAAAAGATCCGAGTTACATTGCGTTAACTCCTTATGATGCAGGTTCTCCATTGCAAAATACATTCTGCTTGGGTATTTGGAACGGTGTGCTTGACCAGGTTTCAATCGATGGTTTGACTACGGGTGGTCATTCCTATCTATATCGTGGTGTGTTTAATTTATCTGCAGATTCTATAGCCCAATCGGATACCCCTTATGCTACTGTTGCTATACATCAGAAACTTGTTCGTGAAGGAACTGCATTAGGTATATCTTCAAATGTTGACGGTTTAACAGCACCTGGTCCGATAGGTAAAAACTATGCTGTATTCTTTAGACCACCTGATGTTGAAGTTACAACGGCACCATCTGCTGATAGATTTGTCTATGGTGAATTTCAATTGCTGAACTTCTGGGAAGATGACCCAACAGGTGTTCTCTATCTCAACTCAGCTAAACTCGATAGAATCGATCCTGATTTGTTACCGTAAAGTAAAATTTAGGAAAGTAACATAGATATAATTGGGGCGACTTTAAGTCGCCCTTTTTATTTACTACCTATTTTATTGTTTCTCTTAGTACTGCCTTAAAGACACAATTGCAATATAAGTTTTAGGGGTAATGATAATGGAACTGACCTATGCTAAAACAAAAGAGGATTTAATCGAAATCGCTGATAAGATGTCTAAGATTTTCTCAAGAGGTAGTTATTTTACCTTTTATAAAACACGGATGGATTATCAGACTCTTGATCCTTATTATAAACCTGAACATTCTCGGATTATTAAGGAAAAAAGTCAGATTGTAAGCCATATTAGTATCATTGAAAAGTATGTGCGAATTGGGAAATCAGTTGTCAAATTGGCAGGCATCGGCGATGTATATTCACTTCCTGAGACTCGTGGTAAAGGTTACAGTAGATTACTGATGGAAGATGCTATTGAATATATGCAGGAGAATGATTATCCTCTATCTATGCTTTATGGTATACCTAATTATTATCACAAGTTCGGTTATATTGAGTCGGTTCCCAATTATTCAACTTTTGTCCCGACTAAGAATACTAAGGATGTGAAACCTGTTCTAAAAACAAGGGCTTATTGCGAATCGGATTTAGAGAAAATAAATGAACTCTATAATCAAGAGTATGCCTCAATGACAGGTTCGATAAGAAGAGTTCCCAAATGCTGGTATAAAATAGTTAATCCTAAGAATACAACAGTGGTGGTTGATTCATCCGATAATCCACTCGGTTATATGATATCCAAGACTCCGTATGGCAGTTACGCTTATTATAATGAGATTGTTGCATCAAATCAGGAGATTATGACTGCATTATTGGCGGAAGCGGTGAAGATTGCATTGGAACAGATTAATCCAGAGATAGAATTCCGCATTGCGCCTAATCATCGTTCCTATCACTATCTTCAAGACTTTGGTCCTAAAAATGTAATTAAGAAATTCAAGGAAGGTGATGGACAGGGGATGCTCAGGATTGTTACTACTAAAAGATTATTTGAAGAGATTAAAGATGTTTTTCAGGGGAGAATTAATAACTCAAAGTTTTTGGATTATACAGGAGTGTTAAATGTACTTACGGATGCTGGGAATGTCTCACTCAAACTTGAAAAGGGGAAAATTAAGATTTGCGAATCCGATAATAAGAACAATCTTGTTAAAACAAAACAGAATTATTTGGTTCGGTTAGTAGTCGGATATTGGGATGTGAAAAGTTTCTTGGTAAGGTCAGGCATCGATTATCTAAGTGATGAGATTGTAAAAATTCTTGAAGTCCTGTTTCCACCCGATTTTTTCTATACCTGTGAAGGTGATTATTTTTAAATTATTTGTAAGGGCAAGGAACCCTCGCCCCTACAGTTTATTTTCAATAATTCGAATTCCTACATTTGTTGATCCACACAATTTAATAAATTCTGTTTATTAGAATCAAATTATATTGAGTAACCGAATGCTTATGTGGTATGCGTTAGGTAGTGTATCTATGATACAGCATTCGTATGTAATTTCGGCAAAGTATAATTCATTTCAAAAATAATTCGTTGTGGTAATGTAAGGAGAATTTGGATGAAAACAAAATATTATCTGGTTGGCATAGTTTTTTTGGTATTAGCTATAGCCTTTTGGGCATTTTATATGTCAAAGAATAAAACTCAACCTGCTGAGATAGTTTCTGAACCTACAGAAACGCCTTCTGCAACACCTCAACCAACGCCTTCTGAGGCAGAGATGAAGGAGGAGGTTGAAGCAATTCCTTCAGTACCTCAAGTTTCATCTCCGAAAGAACAGGTTAAACAACCAGAATCCGAACAGGATGAAAAAGTTGAACACTGGCAGGTTGTCATATCTGATATTGATGCTGGTAAATTCAACTATGGATTTCTTATTGATGGGAAATCAGTTCCTGATTCTCTTAATCCCAAAACTATTGTTTCTTCTGATAATGCTACTCCACAATTCGGAGGACCCGGACCCTTTGGTAATAATTTTGCTGCATCTCGATATAATGGCAATCGATCACAATTCCTGGTACCTCTCGAAGATAATTCGGTTGCACCTCAGTATAATGCGGATGGAGAAATAGTCTTTAATTTTTATGGTGATATAAAAAATAATGCGAGAGTTACTGGGGATTTTAATGATTGGGAATGGTCGACTGATGAGCTGATACCCGTCAATGAAAAGGCGAAAGAAAGATGGAATCAAATTCTAATAGATGGAACACTCGGAGAAATTAGAGGGAAAGTTGTCGATTCGGATGGAGTAGGTGTTTCAGATGCGATTGTACTTGCAAATCCTATAAGAGAGCAAGCAATGGGTTCTCGGACTGCAAAAACGGATTCAGCAGGTCAGTTCACAATTGATGGTGTTTATAAAGGAACTTATACATTTATGGCGAAAGCAGAAGGTTATTCGAAAACAAGAGCACGAGGATTTCCTCAAAACCTTAAGTCTGGTAGCACAATTGATAATGTGGTAATAACCTTGTCCAGAGGTGGTATGATATCAGGTATTGTTGTCAACAAAGAATCAAAGCCGATAGAAAATGCTGTCGTTATGCTTCAACCAGCCGTTGGTCGTAGGGGTTTTAGAGGTTTCTTTAGATTTGGTATGAGGGATTCCTTTACAACTAAAGAAGATGGTAAGTTTGTATTTAAAAATCTTGCCTTTGGTTATTATAATATTGATGCGACTCATAATAATTTTGCTACCACTTCCGAAAGAGAGATATATCTTCCTGAAGGACAAAATAAAGAAGATGTCACAATTATTTTGGAGACAGGGATTACACTTAGTGGTAAGGTTGTTGACACAGGGGATAATCCACTTGCGAGTGCGAGGATAGAAGCAAGAGCAATGTCAGGAGAAAGAAGAGGACCTCCACAACCGACAGTTGCTAAAAGTGCTGTTTCTGATGAATCCGGCAACTTCACATTGGCAAATCTTTCTGCTGGAAGAAACTCCATCGATGCTGCTCTTGATGGATATTACAGGACTGACAG
>CAZYWQ010000091.1:5359-6435 GCA_964651675.1 uncultured Candidatus Sumerlaeota bacterium
AAGAGGACAAAAATCCTGAACCTATTAAGATTGTCTTGGAAAAGGCGGGATATATTACTGGTGTTGTTTTATCACCGGATAAAGATCCTGTACCAGATGGAATTGTTTGGATTAAGAGCCAACGAGAATCAAGTAATCGACGCTTTAGAGGGTTTCGTGGTATGCAAAGAACAGCACAAAATACGGTGAGTACTGATGAGGACGGAAATTTTATAATAGAGAAGTTGAACAAAAGTCTTGTCTATCAAGTAGCTGCCAAATCTCCTGATTATGCAGAGACTTCTATTGATGATGTTAAAGCTGATGGGAGTGAAGTCGAGATAATATTGACAAATGGAGGATCGATTTCGGGTCGGGTCTATGTTATGGATACGGAAGAACCAGTACCTGGTGCTACGATAACTTCAAGTAGAAGGAGCAGACAGGATTCTGTTGAAGTATCGGCGACTTCGGAAGATGATGGAACTTATTTGATCAATTGTGTCCCGGAAGGAATGTATAATGTATCAGTGGATGCGGGGGAATATATCTGTCGTGATGTGAGGAATGTTTCAGTACGGGAAGATGAGGCTCTCACAGATATTGATTTTGAAGTGTACAAAGGGCTTACTGTTTCAGGAAAGGTTATTGATAGCGTTACTGAGTTGGCAATATCAGGAGCTGAGGTCAGAGCCTTTGTAAATGATGATGAAGGTCGTGGAATGAGTGGTCAAAATGCTGTTACTGATACGGATGGTGAATTTACATTAACAGGTCTGTATGCTGGAAAAACCTATTTCTACGCATCAGCAGATGGTTACACGGAAGGAAGGAGGTCTGTAAGAGATAGAGGATATTATGACCTTTCACCAGGTGTTGAGCTTAATAATATTCTCATAGAGTTAACACCAGGTCTTACAGTAACTGGAAAAGTTGTGAATACAGATAACAATCCTATATCAGGAGCTACAGTCACACTTCAGGGAAGAAATGTTAATTTCAGAAATAGATTTGTAGGTGGAGGAATGAGTAGTTATACTGATTCTGAAGGACAATTTACAATTTCAAATATTTCACTAGAGGGTGGTACATTTCAG
>CAZYWQ010000091.1:6445-8595 GCA_964651675.1 uncultured Candidatus Sumerlaeota bacterium
CAACAACTACAACTGATGAATTTACTGTTAACGAAAGTTATCCTGTTTCTGAGCAAACTATTGTTATGGAAAAGGGTTCTATTGTATCTGGAAAGGTTATGAATGAAAATGGTGATCCCATTTCTGAGGCTATGATTAGTGCAAATGAACCAGAAAGAGGGAGAGGAGGTTTTGCAACTGCCGCAAGAACATCTACCGATTCAAAAGGATATTATATTTTACAGAATCTTTCTGAAGGAAAAGTAACAATAACAGCGAGAAAAGAAGGTATGGCACGAGAAGTCAACAGGGATATTACGCTTAAGGATGGTGATGTATTAACGGATGTAAATTTTGTTTTGCAAGAGGGACTGAGTATAAGCGGTATAGTTATTGATGATTTGAATAATCCTTTATCGGATGTGATGATAAGTGCTACAAATACTTCTGGAGGCGATGGTCAAGGGCGTACATCTTCTGATTCAAAAGGTTATTTTACTATCGATACTCTCGATGATGGAAAATATCGCATTGACGCTACATATAATGAAATGGGCAGTTCGGGTCGGTCAAGATATTCTATGAGTGTTACTGGTATAGATGTAGGAATAGAAGACTTGACTTTGATGTTTGAGATAAATGGTTCAGTGAGAGGACAGGTTGTATCTTCAGCGGATAAAAGACCTATCGAAAAATATAAAATCAATATTCGAAAGACAAAAGATCTGCAAGGTTCGGGTAGTGCTGATAGATTTGGAAGGGAGTTTACTGTTAGTAATGTCAACGGCGAGTTTCATATACAAAACTTGGAATCTGGTTATTTTAATATCGAAATAACAGCCGACAATTACGCTGATACTTCCGTAAGCGATATAAGAGTTGTGTCACCTGATGAAACAAGTAATGTTTTGATAGAATTAAAAGGCGGTGGAAGTATCTCCGGGAGAATTGTTTCATCGTCTAATCAAGCACCAGTAAGTGGCGCAAGAGTTAGAATAACTAAATCTGGAAATGATACTGTAGTAGCAACTATCTTTAGCGATGCTGAAGGGAATTTTACAAAAGATCAAATTGAAGCTGGTAAGTACGAGTTGACAATTACTCACTATGAATTCGAGAAAAATAATGTAAGCGGAGTTGTAGTCTCTTCTGATCAGAATACGAATGTCGGAACAGTCTCTCTGACGAGTAAATAATTTTATGAATGAAATTTAAACATAAGCATTATTTTCATTAATATTTGTTAATAAAAAAGTACAAGTAACTTTAGTACCTTCATTTTTCTGACTCTGAATATCAATGAAGGCGTCGTGTTCTCTGATTACTTTATAGGCAATCGATAAACCAAGTCCCGTCCCATCTTCTTTTGTGGTATAAAATGGTTTTACAGATGCGGTTACTCCATCTTTGTCCATCCCAGAACCAAAATCGTTTATCGCAAATCCAATTCTATCCTTGTCAATAAATGTATAGAATTCTATCTTTGAATTTTCACGCGATGCTTCTATGGCGTTTTTCAGCAATATCCCTAAGACATCCATTATGCGCTTCCTGTCGATGGAGATCAATGGTAATCCATCGGCAAAGTATGTTCTGACTTGAATGGATTTTTTATTAATCATTTCTAATTCGTTTGAGATTACATTTTTGATTAGATCGTTGAGATTGGTGGGAATAAAATTAAGTTTGTAAGGTTTGGCAAATTCTAAGAAATTTTTCGTGATAGTTAGTATATCTTCAAGTTGATGAATAATATCGGAGATAAGTTCTTTGTCTTGTTCTGATAAGTTTGCCATCGATTGAATTTGCTTGAGTGCGTAAACACTCGAACCAATTTTATTTTTTAATTCGTGAGAAAGTTCAGAAGTTGTTTCACCAATGGTAGATAGTCTCGTTTGGAGTTTTAAATCTTCGATATGTCGTTTTAATTGTTCAATCATCGAATTGAAACTCTTCGAGAGTTTTGAAAATTCAAAACTCGAATGGATGTCTAATTTCTCATCCGAAAGACCATAGGCAAATCCTTGAGTGGCTAACATTATTTTGTTCAGAGGTTTGATAATTCGTAGATGAAAATACCATTGCGTAAGAAGCAAGTAAATTATGAAACCTGCAATCGTAACAACTATAAAAACGATTAGCACTCGCATTGCATTCAGTGTGGCTGGGAT
>CAZYWQ010000092.1:0-8583 GCA_964651675.1 uncultured Candidatus Sumerlaeota bacterium
ATGTTTGCACCTTGTGAAATAATTGTGGAAAAGAAAATGATTATTGCGGTGTAAATAGCTATCTGCAGAAAGAAAAGGATTATTGAATGAACAAAAGTGAAATTGATTGGGACTTTTTTGATGAAGATGAATCCGAGAAAGATTAACGAAATAATGAACATACTAAACCAGGATATAAAGAGAACACCTAAATATTTTCCGATAATGTATTCCCAGCGTGAGATCGGTTTTACAAGAAGAGGATGAATAGAGTGATTTTCTATTTCTGTAGGTAATTGTCTTGCTGCTGAGAATGTGGCTATGATTGCTCCAACAATGGGAATGATAAAAATGGAAATATTTTTGATAAATTTTAATTGTTCTTTTAATTCGAAAAAGTTTGCGAGACTTGTAATCGCAATTATCAGTATTCCGAATATTACAAGGACATAGAGTTGCTTTTTTCTTATCGATTCTCTTATGGTTGTTATTATTATTGGAATTATTGTGTTCATTTTATTTGCTAAATATAATTTATTTATTTTTCATTTAAGACACTCATAAAAGTCTCTTCTAATTTAGGTCTGATGCGATTTGCAGAAATCAGTTTTCCTCCCAGATTTTTTATCAAGTCAATTATTTCATAGGGATTTTCGACATTTTCGATTGTTAATTTTATTTCACCTGTATTTGTTATTTTATGAGTGAAGAAAAATTCGATTTTATCTTTGAATTCATCGATATTAAGTCCATAAAGAATAAATTCATATCCTTGTTTATATGGAATGAGTTCGTTTAGAGAACCTATTTTTAATAACTTGCCTTTGTTGATGATAGCGACTCTATCGGATAGATTTTCGACTTCTGTTAATTCATGAGAACTGAAGAAGATGGTTTTTCCCTGATTTCTGAGAGACAGGATAAGATCTCTGATTTCTTTTCTTCCTACCGGATCTAATCCTGATGCGGGTTCATCAAGAATCAACAATTCAGCATCATTGAGAAGTGCCTGAGCAATTCCGATTCTCTGCATCATACCTTTAGAAAATGTTTTGATTCGTTCATCGATGTGTTTATCCATTTTGACGGAATAAAGAAGCTCGTCGATACGCTTTCTCAATGCTTGTCTTTTGATATTAAAAATTCTGCCGTACATTGTCAGCAGTTCTCTCGGAGTAAGGTAATTATAGTAAGTTGCTGTTTCGGGAAGATAACCTAAGCGAGCTTTTATTTTCTTGGAGTTATTTTTTTCACCGAATAATTTTATTTCACCAGAAGTGGGTTTTGTGAGATCAAGGATTAATTTGATTGTAGTGCTTTTGCCAGCACCGTTTGGTCCTAAGAATCCGAAAACTTCTCCTTCATATATTTCGAGATTTAGGTCTTCGATAGCCTTTTTGGGTGGTAAGAATAGACTTTGTTTGTAGACTTTGGTTAAGTTATTTATGTGAAGTACTGTCTTCACATTTCTTCCTTAAATTAATTTTTAAGAAGGATTATTAGTAAATAGAAAAAAATAAATTAATATATTGTGTGATTTTTGTCTCTACTATTTATATTTCGGTCATTTTAAAATAAAGTTGAAAGTTGATGATAGCTTTTAGTAAAGTCCAATTGAAATATATGATGGATTTGGATTACGTTTCAAGTAATTTTTGGTTTGTGAGATTTCAAAAGTGTGTAAAAGTGAATTAATTAATAGGATAATCTAAATTGGGCAAAAAGACAGGATTAAAATACGGTTTCTTAAATTTTAGGCGTATTATATTATGGCTTAGTACTGTTCTGTTTGTGTTACTTGTTGTTTTATTTAATATTATAGGTTGGTATTTGTATTATGTTGTCAAGAATTCGAAAGAGGATGAATTGGGAAAAAGACTGATAGCAATAGCCAATCTGGTCTCATCCTATTTTGAAAATGAGGCGTTGGTTCTATCTCTTTCTGAAGGCGATGAACAGACGGATTGGTATAAGAATCTTAGAAGCTATTTGTTGGATGTTAAGAATAATAATCGTTTAAGAACAATTTCGATTTATGATGTGAATTTTCAGTGGATGATTGGGACAGATGTTAATATGAAAATAGGGGATTATTCTTCGCTGTTAATGATTGATGAAGAAGAAATCAACAGATGCATAGACGAAAAGATCGGTACGCAAAGTTATTTATATTCTTATGAGGAGGTTCAGTACAAAAGGGCTTATGCTCCGATTAAAGATTTTGATGGTGAAGTAGTGGCATTCGTAAAAGTCGAAGCTGATAGGGAATATTTTGTTGCCTTGATAAAATTAAGGAACAGTTTGATTTTTCTCGGATTGATTTGTATAGCTGTAATAGGAGTTTTGGTAGTTATTTTTTACAAACTTGTTAATGAGTTGATTAAAGCAGAAGAAAGTGCTGAGTTAACGAGTCGATTTCAATCTTTGAGCACAATGGCAGCAGGAGTTGCTCACGAAATTCGTAATCCACTTGGTATCATACGGAATACGACTGAGCTTTTGAAGTCGGAACTTCCGTCTGATACAGAGAGTTATTCCTATACAGAGAGTATTCTGGAAGAGGTTAGTAGGCTTAATATTCTTATAGATCAATTTTTGCAGCTCTCTAAACGCGATGTTTCTGCTAAAAAAGAATGCGATATAAATAATTTGATCAAGTCAACGGTCTCATTTGTGGAATATGATTTTGAAAGGTCGAATATAAAAATTTCATATACTGGAACTGATGAATCGGTCAGAATTAAATGCGATGAAAAATCAATAAAGCAACTTCTACTGAATTTGTTCATTAATGCCAAACAATCGATGGAAAATGGCGGATTGATAAATGTTAATTTGTCGAAAAATAAAGATAATATACTTATAAATATCACTGATGAGGGAAGTGGGATAAAAAGAGGAGATATAAATAAGATTTTTAATCCATTTTACTCGACAAAAGATTCGGGTGTTGGATTGGGACTGACCATTTGTAAAAATATTGTTGATTCACATAATGGGACAATCAAAATTTTTAATAATAAAAATAAGGGAACGACAGTAATAGTTAGTTTACCAATGAAATTGAGTGTTTAATTTGTAGGGACAGAACATTGTTCTGTCCACGGTGATTTTTGTACGGTGTCATTGCGAACGAACGAAGTGAGTGTGGCAATCTCGTAGTTATGTAGTCTATAAAAACGAGATTACTTGGTAAATATTTCAGAAATCTCTGATAGGAAAGGAAAGTTGGCTGAAATGAAAAGAGGAAATGTTTTAATAATTGATGATGAAGTAAAAATGGGAGTCATCCTTAAAAAGGCTCTCAGTAAGGATTATAAGAAAGTTGAAGCTGTATCGGATTCGGAGGAAGGGATAGAATATTGTTCCAAGAATCCCGTTGATATTGTTATTACGGATTTGAAAATGCCGAAAATAGATGGGATGGAAGTTCTGAAAAGGATTAAGGGACTTGATGACAAAATTGAGGTAATAATGATGACAGCTTATGCGAGTGCACAGAGTGCTGTTGAGGCGATGAAATTGGGTGCTTATGATTATATTATCAAACCTTTTTCTGTTGATGAGTTGAAGATACTTGTTGAGAGAATAATGAAGAGAAAAGAACTCGAAACAGAGAATTTGCTGTTAAAAGAAGAAGTTCAGACTAAATATAAAATCGAAAATATAATTGCGGAAAGTGGTGGAATGCAGGAAGTGCTACGAAAAGTGCAGAAGGTATCAAAGAGCAATGCCTCAGTATTATTGTTAGGAGAAAGTGGAACAGGAAAAGAAGTGATTGCGAGAGCGATTCATAAAAGCAGTCCGAGAGCCAGGATGCCTTTGATAAAAGTCAATTGTGGAGCTATTCCCGAAGGATTACTCGAAAGCGAATTGTTCGGACATATGAAAGGTTCATTTACCGGAGCTATCGAAGATAAGATTGGACAGTTTGAATTGGCTGATAAAGGAACAATTTTTTTAGATGAAATCGGTGAGTTATCTCAGAATCTTCAGGTCAAACTTCTGAGAGTATTGCAGGAAGGGGAGATTCAGGTTGTAGGCGGGAAGTATACTAAAAAAGTGGATGTAAGGGTTATTGCAGCAACAAATAAAGATTTGGAGAAGTGTGTGAAGGAAGGAACATTTCGCAGAGATTTATATTATCGATTAAGTGTGGTGCCAATATACATTCCACCTTTAAGAGAGAGGAAGATGGATATTCCTGCGCTTGTTGAATATTTTCTTAAAAAATATTCTTATCAGAAGACGCAAAAGAAACTTGGTGTAGGAGTGATGGATTTATTTATGAAATATGATTGGCACGGAAATATTAGAGAGCTTGAAAATGCCATAGAGCATTCAGTTGTAATGGGAGAAAAAGACACTATTGAAATTGAAGATTTACCTTTATCATTACAGAGCTTGTCAGTAGCTTCCGCATCTGCAATAGATGGTGAAGGTCAAGGATACGAATCATCTGTTTCCCAGCTTATACAAGATTTTGTATCAGGGAAATCTGCAGTAAATTTTGGAGAGATACCATTAGAAGAACTCGAAAAACTCAGCATCATCCAAGCCCTCAAAAAAACCAACAACAACCAAACCAAAGCCGCTAAACTCCTCGGAATCACAAGAAGAACATTGGGATATAGAATTAAGAAGTATGAGATAAAGGTTGATTGATTCAGAGACCAATTAATCGATTTTAAAAAATTCTTAGGACAGAACGATGTTCTGTCCCTACAAATCCAAAAGACAGATCACGGTTCTGTTTCTACAAATCAAAAAGAAAGAAATAAACTTTGTCTCTTCTTAGAATCCTGAAAGGATTCTGTATATTAGCCCAGCGTAATCACGCTGGGTTATAATGAGAGATTTATCCCAGATAAAAATGCAATACAAATATGGCATTACGTTTGAAAATCCTGTAAGGATTTCGCTGCATTACAACGCCCTTACAGGGCTTTTTAAAAGATGGTAGAGACTTTCTTTTGAAATTTTTTACCCAGTGTTTCACACTAGGCTAAAATATATTGCTCCTTCAGAGCAAAAAATTCTTATTGCTGAAATCGGATTATTACGTGTTAATAGATATTTTCTTTCTATATAAAATCCGTGTTAGTAGACACCAGGGAACAACATAGGTTATTTCCAACATCTGGAAATGTTGCTTTCGTCTCACATTTAGAGTTAATTTACTTCGCATCGGTATCAGGTGTATTCTGTTTATATTCTGCTGGAGGTAACTGTTCCAGTGATTGCAGTAAATGTTGAGGGATGTCGGTGTTGTCTAAAGCCCATTGATAAAATTCTTCGGGAGTTGCATTCCTGAGTTCCAAATCCGATGTTCTTTGTCTCGCTTCCTTAATGTTATTCGCATTGATAAAATCATTGATCGTATGCACTTCTTGAAACTCAGTGATTGGTACAAGACAAATGTATCCATCGCATAATAATTCTAAACGGAAATCTTTATAACCATAACTGTAAATGGTTCTGTCATCGATCAACAATCCCAAAGGAGTGTGCTGCGTATTAAATGCGATGCGACGATTGGTTGATGGCATTGCTAACAACATCCTATCAATAAGTCCATTAAGTGGATAGACAAATGGTTTTTCACTTCCGACTTTGGCTTCCATAGGAGCGTGGAAAAAAATCATAAAAACTTTTTCACCGAGTGCTTTGTGGAGATAATTACCTGTTCTTTCCGTTCCAAAGCGTTTTAAATCCCCTGTTGAATGATTATAAATTGGTTGCAAATATTTTGTGAACGCATGATTACTGCCACAGTATAGCAGTACTTTTTCTCCACGAGCAACTTCATCCAGAACGACTTTTGCCCATCGATCCTCACCCGATTCCTTTCCCCATACAGCTTGCCGAAGAGCGTTGTTGTTCCAATCTTCTTCCTTTTTCAAGATACTCCAGTTAGGGGAGTCGTTTATGCCCAGAATTCTGAAATGTTTCTCACCATTTGTAAGGTTGTGGTTCACTTGCCATGCAGATTTGAATATATTGATGTATTCTTGATAGCTCCAATTGACATTCTTGTTGAATTGGATTTGCCTGGCAAGTTTTTCGTCATATTCATCAGCCTGCAGGAGTTTATCAATTAAGTTCTGATCTTCGCGTCGGGCAAATTCAGTTGCAAGAACATTTATTCCTACTTTATGCAAGATCGGTATCAGGTCTCCTACGAATTCTACATACTGCTTGATTTTATGAATTTCTCCAAGAATGACAACATCGTGTTGTTTGAATTTGCTTACGACATAATCTTCTGGCTGCATTCCATTGGTTTTAATCCAATTGGTTAGATATTGATAATCAGAATGAGTAAGTTGTTTTATTGGAATGGCAGTTCCAGAGCTGATCCATTTGGGAACCGCTTCTGGATTATTGTTGATAGGTTCAGATATGCACCAATTCACGAAAGCCAAAAGAATTAGCGTGACTAAAAATATGTGTTTAAAAAATCGTTTTGTCGTCATTGTAAACCTGCTTTTAGATAGATTAGGTTCCTAAACCTTAATAAATATCTTCTTCTTATACAGAATCCACATCAGTAAACACCAGAGAACAACATAAGTCATTCCCCACATTGCTGATGAGACATAAGGTCCCAATATATTTGGAACCCAATTTTTGTAAATATGATCGTATATGAAATATTTTAGATAGACAGTTTTTCCAGCAGCATCTTTCCATCGTATCCAGACTGTTGAATAAGCCATTATGCTTGCTCCGAAATAGGCTGTGATAGCATTCGTTCCGTATACTACGAATGGTTTTGCCCAGGTCTGATACTTTTTTATATCGATTATCCAATAACAAGTCGCTAAACATAATAATCCCCAACCTGTTGTGTGAACTACATAAGAAGGAGTCCATAAATTTTTATTGAGTGGCATATCGTATTTCCAGAGAGCTGCTAAAATCACCAAGATTGTTCCTACCACAGCCATTCCTGAGACTTTTTCGAAATTGTCTTTGTCTTTTTTCCTTAGCCAATGTCCACATAAAACTCCTGCAAGTGTTGAACTGATCGACGGAAGAATCGAAAGTAATCCTTCAGGATCGTGTCCCATATTTAATTTTTTATCGAATTCATAAACAGTCGTTCCCATAATTTTTGTGTCGATAAAATCTGAGATGTTTGCATATCTATCAAGAACACCAGCACCGTGACCAGGTACAGGAACGAATTTCAATAGGATATAATAAATTGCCAGGAGTAGTATTGTCCAGAAAACCTGTCCTTTGATTTTGGTGTTCATAATTATTATTGATGAGATAAAATAACAAACAGCGATTCTCTGAAGAACTCCAACAAATCGAAAATGTCCCATGTAAGCTCCCCAAACGAAAATCATAATTCCGCAATTTAGCAAATAAAGAATAATGGTTCGGCGAGCAACTTGTTTCATCAATCCAATACGACTATCTCCGCGTTCAATCCTTTTGCTGAAGCTGTAGGTCATAGCTACTCCCATTATGAATAAAAAGAATGGAAAAATAAGATCAGTAGCAGTGCAACCGTGCCATTCTGCGTGAGCTAATGGAGGAAAAACATGTCCCCAGTCTCCAGCATTATTGACAAGTAACATTGCTGCGATGGTTATTCCTCGAAAGGCATCGAGAGATAATAATCTTCCAGATTTGATAGGTTCTAATGATTTTGTCACGAGATACCCCCTCTTTATCTTTATAAGTTAAACAGCAAAATTAAATGAAATAATGGATAAGATAAAAAAAGTATTCAAGAAAAAATCTTATGATAAATTGATTTTTATGATTTACATTAATGATTTTTTATGGGATTTTTTTATGTGATTACTATCTAAGTAATATGGAGGTGACTTATGGGTTTTACTGAGATTCTAAAATTAATCATACCTTATTTGATTGCATTTATTTTATTTCTCATTCTGAGAGAGGTTATGTGCTGGTATTGGAAGATAAATACATTGATAAGGTTGTTGGAGGATGTTATCAAAAAAATGAATGAAGTAGCCAACTTCCAGGTCTATCATATCGTTGATAATATCAGAAAAGATGTGCATAAGATAGCAATGCCAGCAAAAGATAAGGAGTAATTTCGCAACAATTCTGATTTATTCATTACGGAAAAAAGACTTGCTGTTTATGGAAATATTATATTATGGAATCTAAAAAATTTTAAGTCTAAAATATTTTTTCGAATAGGAAATGTGATATGAAAATATTGTGTGATCTAAAGAAATCCTTTCTTTATTCTTTTTTAATTGTAGTTTTTTTGAATTCTATTTTCCCTGCATTAATTGTTGCTCATTCGCTTAAAGGCGATCCATACGCTATAGATGAATTCTGGCGATATGAAGGAGCAGAAGGCTTTCAGAATGGTAAATTTTCAGACACAGAGTTAATTAATGTGAATGATGAGGTGGAAATTGTTTTAAAAAAGAAATCCGAGAAAAAATATTTTACAAAAGGTTATTATGAGAGTCCTGAGTTAAAAGCAGATTTTTCATTTAAGGAAATATTACCTTCGTGGAATATTGAATTGCAGGAAAAAACAGGTTATGCAATTCAGCTTGCTGTGAAATCAAAGGATGGCAAATGGTCTGAATGGTATTATCT
>CAZYWQ010000093.1:0-8550 GCA_964651675.1 uncultured Candidatus Sumerlaeota bacterium
GATTAGGCGTGGGACCAGTGTCGCAGTTGACTGCTTTGGCAAATATGCGCGCCATACTTGTTTTTCCAACACCTTTTGGTCCTTTAAAGAGAAATGCATGCGCAATTCTTTTCTTTTCAATGGAGTTTTTCAAAGTTTGAGAGATGTGTTCCTGTCCGATAACCTCATCAAATGTTTGTGGTCTCCATTTCCTTGCGTAGACTATATATTCATCAGTTTTTTTTGCCAAAGTTTTTATTCCTTTGTGTTAAGAGAGAATCTATTCTTCTTTAACTACAATGCCATTTTTCTCCAGGAGAGTTCCTTTGATAGCTTCCAGTTTGACCTGTGAGATGTTGTAGTCAACGATAGCTCTGACTCTGGAACTTCTGGCTCTTTGAAGGTCTTGTTGATAATCAAGGACATCCTGACTGGTAGCGAGTCCGACATCATATCGTTTCTGTTCGGAGTCAAGTTTTTTCTCTTGAGCAATAACATCCTTTTCTCCTGCTTCGATTTGCTTTAAATTTGTTTCTACCTGTCTTGCAGTCGTTCTCGCTTCCAGTGTTAGTTCATTTTCAAGATCTTCTAAAGCCAGTTTGACACCTTCACGAGCAAGCTTAGCCTGTTTGTATCTGTATCGTGCAGCTCTGTTGGGAATTGGAAAACTTAAAGAAACGCCCGCTGACCAGTTGTCATAGTCATTTCCGTACATATCGTCGAAAGAGTCTGAATTACTATCATTCAATCCGGTTAATCCTGCACTGGCAAACAGGTCTAATTGTGGTAGCCTCTGATTTTTAGCAATCCGTTCTTCAACTGTTTTATTAATGTAATCGTATTTGTATTTGTTGATGATTGGATTTTTCTCTTTCGTAATCTCCATTGTTTCTTCGATATCAACTGTTATTGGAGCCAATGATGGAGAGTCGATGGGATATAACTCAAAATCCCATATTCCTGTATTTTCAGATAAGTTTGTCTTTCTTTTGATCTGGTCTTCAAGGTCTCTGATTTGAGCTTCTGCTTCGATAAGTCCTTTTTCTCTTTCCACAACATCTGCTTCTGCTTGAATTTCATAAGTGGGCGGCAGAACTCCTTCCCTGACTTTGGCTTTGTTTACTCTCAAGAGACTTTTCGCCTGTTCCAGAGAGATTTCCTGGAATTTTAAATTTTCTCGTGCGAAATATAATTCCCAATAGAGAGATGTTATCTCGGCGATTTGTGTGATTGCTTGTTCCATAAAGGTTGAGGTGGAGATTTTTTTATTGTTTTTAGCGATGATAATCTGAGAGTTTGTCATAAATGGTCCAAAATTTTTCAGTAACGGTTGGTTGATAGATATGGTTGATCCCATTTCATAGTATGGATTTAATTCGGGATCTATTGAACTTGAGTTGGCTCTGATTCTCTGGTCGAAGTAGCTCAGAGTAAGATAAGCACCTGTAGGAATTGTTTGAGTGATTGAAGTATCGAGTACATTCGCATTGCTTTTTGAAACAGTATTACCGTAAGTAGCCAGATATGGTGTTTGTTTTTCTTCATCGGATTTTACGAATGACATCTGGAAAAGTGCATCGTAGGTAAGCCCTTTTTGAACATTGATTTCAGCATCTGCTATATCTTCGCTTATTTTTTCTATTTTTATATTAAGATTGTTGGCGAATGTAAGAAATATAACATCTTTCAGACTTATGGCTAATCGGATTTTCTGGGCGTTTTCTTTGTTTAGTTCGATAGAGCTGATTTCAGTTATTGGAACACCTATTTTTTCGGGTTCTTCCACTATTTCTGTTTTAGTCGCATCTTTTTCTGGTGTAGCATTCTGCTCCTCAACAACTTTTTCCTGTGATATTGATTCATCAGTTCTTTCTTCGGAGTATACATTACTGGAAAGTAATATGATTGCAATACAGATAGTAATGATAATGTTGTAGTGTTTCATATTGACCTCGGTAGAATTAAATTATAAGAAATATGTTAATATGCTCTTGCGAAATAGACAAATTTTTTCGCATCAGCACCGCAGTAAATACATTTTTCACCGTCAGTGTCTTGTTTTTCAAGCGGTATGAGTCTTATAGTTGCCTTTGTATCTTCTTTAATCTTCGATTCGCAATCAGAATTTCCACACCAACTTGTATATACAAAACCGCGTTTCTTATCAATAATTTCTTTAAATTCTTTGTAATCGTTTGTCTTATGTGTATTGTCTTCTCGATATTTCAGGGCTTTCTTGAGAAGGTTCTCCTGGATTTCATTAAGCAGAGATTTCAAAGTTGCTTTTAGTTTGTTTTCAGGAACGAATATTTTTTCTTTGGTATCTCGTCTGACAATAACAACTTGATTTTTTGCAATATCTTTTGGTCCGACTTCGATTCGTATCGGAACACCTTTCATCTCCCATTCATTGAATTTCCAACCAGGTGTATAATCTCGAAGATCTGCTTCTACTCTATAATCATCTCTCAAGCTATTATTTATTTGATTTACTTTATCAAGAACTTTTTCTTTTGTATCGCCGAAGATGATTGGAATGAGGACAACCTGAACAGGAGCAATTCTCGGAGGAAATACGAGTCCGTATTCGTCACCATGAATCATAATGAGTGCGCCAATAAGTCTTGTGGAGACACCCCAGGATGTTTGCCAGGCAAATTTTTCTGTTTGATCTTCATCAAGATATTTTATGTTAAATGCCTTTGCAAAATGTTGTCCGAGATTATGTGATGTTCCAGCCTGAATAGCCTTTCCATCGGTTGCTAATGCTTCGATCGTGTATGTTTTTTCAGCACCTGCGAATTTTTCGTTGTCTGTTTTTTCTCCTGCTAATACCGGAATGGCGAGTTCTGTCTCGGCAAATTCCTTGTAGACATTGAGCATCTTAAGGGTTTCTTCGATTGCTTCTTCTTGTGTTTTGTGAACGGTGTGTCCTTCCTGCCATAGGAATTCGGAAGTCCTTAAAAATAATCGTGTAACTTTTTCCCACCGTACGATGTTTGCCCATTGATTGATTAGAAGCGGTAGATCACGATAAGATTTTATCCATTTTGCATAGGCACTGCAGATAATTGCCTCAGATGTGGGTCTTATGGCTAATTTTTCTTCCAGTTTGTCATTGCCACCATGTGTTACCCAGGCGACTTCAGGTGCAAAACCTTCGACATGCTCAGCTTCTTTCTTGAGTAGACTTTCAGGCACAAATAACGGGAAATAGGCGTTTTTATGCCCGGTTGCCTTTATCCTTTTGTCTAAAGCTCCCTTAATATTCTCCCAAAGGGCGTATCCGTAAGGTTTGATTATCATACACCCTTTTATCATTGAGTAATCAGCCATATCGCTTTTTCTGATTACATCGATATACCATTGGCTAAAATCATCTTCTTTTTTGGCTATTTCTTTAACGAATTCTTTCTCTATGTCTTGAGACAACAGGCATTTCTCCTTGTATTTATAATAAAGAATAATTTACTCGATATAAGATATTGTAAAAAGACCAATAATCAATAGAAAAATTAGCGATTATTTTCCGATGCAGAATTTGCTGAAGATTCGCTCAAGAATATCGTCGGAGACTGATTCTCCGACGATTTCTTTTATGGAATTGACAGCTTCTTTTAATTCAACGAGATAAAATTCGCTTGAGATACCTTTTTTTATGTTAGCGATTGCTTTTTCTGTATTTTGAAGAGCATTCTGAAGACAGTCTAAATGCCTTGCGTTTGTTACTAAAACACTCTCGATTTCGGGACTACTGCCTTCAAAAACAGTCTCTTTTATTTTTCCTTCAAGTTGGTCGAATCCTTCATTTGTAATCGCTGAGGTTTTGATAATGTCGATATGTGGAAAATTTTTCAGAATAATAGTCTCATCGATATGACTTTCTAAATCGCATTTGTTAATAATCGGAATTGTTTTTTTATTTTTTATGATTTTGATTATTTCTAAATCCTCATCATCTATTCCTGAATTGTTATCGAGGATGAACATATTAATATCGGAGGATTCAATCATTTTTCTTGTTCGTTCGATGCCGAGTTTTTCGATCTCGTCTGATTTGTTTCTTATACCTGCCGTATCGACTAATATGATAGGTATTCCTGCGATATCGATAGTGCCTTCGATCGTATCTCTCGTAGTTCCGGGATGAGAGGTAACGATTGCTCTTTCGTATTTCAGAAGAGCATTGAAGATGCTGGATTTTCCGACATTCGGTTTTCCGATAATGGCAATTCTGATACCTTCCTGATATACCTTTCCCTTTTGGCCATTATAGATAAGAATTTCGATCTTATTTTTGAGAGTTGCTAACTCATCAAGAATTTTATTTTTGGCAGTTTTATCAACATCTTCTTCGTCGGGAAAGTCGAGTTCGGCTTCCAATTGGGCTATTAGATCAAGGAATCCATTTTTTATTTGGTTTATTTCCTTCGAAAAATGACCTTCGAGTTGATTGAGGGCGATTTTTTCGGCGATTGATGTTTGTGCACAAATCAAGTCACAGACTGCTTCAGCCTGAGCAAGGTCCATTCTACCGTTAAGGAATGCTCTTTTAGTAAATTCGCCGGGTTCGGCGATTCTGGCTCCCATTTTTAGGATAAGCTGGATAATTTTCTCGACGATAAATGGGCTTCCGTGACAATTAATTTCCACAACATCTTCGCCTGTGTAGCTATGTGGTTTGCTCATCCGAGTTATCATCACTTCATCAATATTTGTGGCATCTTCAGGATTTGTGATTTGACCATAGTAGAGTTTATGACTCTCAAAACCTGCTTCTGGTAAGGGAGAGAATATTTTTTTAGCGATCGGGAAAGCCTTCTCACCGCTAATTCGGATGATGGCTATGCCACCAATTCCTGGAGGTGTAGTTCTCGCCACTATCGTATCCGATTTAACCATACTTGACCTTAATTGAAATGTTTTGTGGTTATCATTGAATATCGAAAAATTGATGTAAAGTAAAAAGAAGCTGAATAAAGTGTTTGAATGAATAATTTCTTTATGGACTATAAATCGTAAAAGGTTTTTATGATTTTAGTGGCTATTATTAGCCAATCGTTGGGTAATATTGTGCATTAATTGGGTGGTGAAATTCATCCCACCTTCATTTATATATTTGTAACTCTATGTTTTCGAACACATTATGCGTTTTGTATTAAAACAAATAATACTGGCATAAATTCTGCTCAATAATCAATTAGAAGAAAATATAAGTAGTGAGCGAAATATGAAAGAAGTTTTAAAAAGTCCGAGTGAAATAGAAGATGAAAAAAGTGACCAAATTGAACCTAAGATTAATGGGAACAATGGAAACAACAGAAAAACTGTTATTACTCCCAATTACAGGTTTTACGATTTGATTTTCAGGCATTATTTAATAAATAGGAAGCCGAAGAGTATAAAAACACCATATAAATAATATACAACCCTTCCCCCTTACCTTGTTCTAAAGGTCCCTTAGAAATAAGGGACCTTTTTAAGTTTCATTATAATCGTGTTCTTTTAAATATAATGCTAACTATTTTGACTATTGTTGCCGATTTATTAATTAACGAAATTAATTTTTCGTTTTGGATTACGAATGAAAGAAGAGTCATAAATGAATTATATTCAGAGGGTTGAGGAAAGATTTTATAAGGAATTGGATGTAAACTATAGTTTTATTGAGGAGAAAGAATCTGATTCTTCGGATAAGTATTTCTCAAAGACTGTTAATATTAATCGTTTTGGACTATGTTTACCACTAAAGAATCCTGTTAAACCGAACAGTATTATTCAGGTAAGCCTTCAGTTACCTCAGCACAAAGATGGAATGGTGATGCTTGGAAAGATTATTTGGTGCAAGCAGGTTAGTAAAGATGAGTATATGGCTGGTATAAGGTTTATGGGGGTTTTACCTTGTCGAGTAGATGATATTGTAGAGATTAAATGATTTTCTTCATTGTTCGAATGCAGACTGACAATCGTGATTTTAACTCTTATTATTATCCGTTGTATTGGCTGGGAGTAAATGATTTTGTTAAAAGGATGATATTATGAGTCAAGTCAATTATAAGAAAAATGGTTTTAGAATAGTAAGTGAAGCTAAGGAAGATAAGGAAGAAAACCACATTAAAAGAAGAGAACATCCAAGGTTTAATGTGGGAGTAAAAGTCGCCTATTCAATTATATCGGATCCTGCCGTTACACCATATATGTATGGCTCAACCGAGACATTAAATATAAGTGAAGGCGGAATGTCCATAAGCATTGATTATAAGGTGCAAGTACCTATAATGATACAGCTTAACATCCAAGCTCCTCAAGCAAAGTATCCTTTGAGTGTATTGGGGAAAATAATATGGTGTAGACAAGATACTTTTAATAAATATATTGTTGGTATAAAATTCATTGGTGCCCTACCAAAAGACTGGAAAACTATTATCCAAAATACTGTTGGAGCAGCTTCTAAGTCTCAGAAGAAGTAAAGGGGATTTGATTGTCTTCTGAATGGACAGGATGGACAGGATGGACGGAATGGACAAAATGATGTTGCCATAGGTAGCCTGTGGTACTGTCTCTATAAAAAAATCACATCAACTCTATTAAAAATTAGTGATTATCTCCATATTTGTCTAATATACGATTGATTATGTCTTTAGTAGCGTTTTCTTTTGGTTCTCCTGCGATGTATATTTCTCCACCATAGGATAAGACTGTTTCACGCTCAGGTACTGTTTCTTTGGTGTAATCGGTTCCTTTTGCATGAACATCGGGTTTTAGCTTCAGTAATAATTCATCGCAGGTTTTTTCATCGAATAAGACCAGATAATCTACCATCCACATTGCCGCAAGTATCTCACATCTGTCTTGTTCGGGTATTATTGGTCGATTGTTTCCCTTGATTGCATTTACGGATTTATCACTGTTGACTGCGACTATAAGGACATCACCTTTTTGCTTGGCTTCTTCGAGATAAGAGATATGTCCACCATGAAGCAAATCGAAACATCCATTTGCAAATACTACTTTCTTCCCTTCTTTCTTGAGATTGCTAATGATTGTAATCAGTTCTGGAACATTCTTTAACTTTTCTTCTAATCTTGACAATTTTTGTCTCCTTTAACTGTGAAAAAACTCTGCGAAGTCAATCATCTAAATTTCTTGCAAAAATAAATTTAAGATTCTAATTGATAAATTCAACATACGATAATTAAAGTGTGAAAACGCGATATTCAAGAATAAAAAAATGAAGATAACATCCTCAGAATATATTAAAAGTGTGGTTAATCAAAAACAGTATCCTAAGGACAATCTGTCTCATATTGCCTTTATCGGCAGATCGAATGTTGGAAAGTCATCATTACTTAACACATTAGTCAATAGGAAAAATCTTGCCAGGATAAGTTCCACACCAGGTAAAACGCAAACGATAAATTTTTTCCTCATAAATAACAAATTTTATTTTGTGGATTTGCCGGGTTATGGATATGCGAAAATTCCACAAAGTATGAAGCGTCTTTGGGCGAAGATGCTTGAACAATATTTCGCTAACGCAAATATCAAATTGGGTATAGTATTGATCGATGTCAGAAGAATTCCGAATGAAGATGACCTTATGATGAAGTCTTTTATGGACAATAAAAATATTCCTTATGTTTTTGTCATCACTAAAAGTGATAAGGTTTCGAAATCTAAATATTTGCAGAATCTTAATAGGATAATGACTGCTCTTGACATAAGTGACAAGGCGCTTTTTATACGCTTTTCAGCGACAAAAAAGATTGGGAAACAAGAGGTTCTTGGCAGAATTGAAAATGCACTGATGTAGAAATAAAGGATTTTTTGTTCCTATGGACAGAATGGACAAAATGGACAGGATGGACAGAACGATGTTCTGTCCCTACAACTACTTGTGAACACGCCAGGATGGATGCTTGATACCGAATTTCCTTACTCTTGAATTCATTCTATCGACAGATATTCCTAATAATTTTGCTGCTTTCTTTTGATTCCAATCTGCTTTTTTCAAGGTTCTTAATACTACGGATTTCTCCAACTCATCTAATTTAATTCCACTATCAGGAATATCAAAACTAGTTCCTTTCGTAGCCTTCGTATCATCTATTCCGCACCTGATAAGGTCTTCTTTCCTGATAACATTATTGCTGACTCTTATAACCAATCTCTCTATTATGTTCTTCAATTCACGAATATTTCCAGACCATTGATAGTCCTTCAACAGTTTCATTGCATCATCTTTGATATTGACCGTTCCTTTTGAATAAGATTCTGCGAATTGACCTGTAAAGAATCTCACGAGGAGAGGTATATCTTCCTTTCTCTCTCTCAATGGTGAAATATTTATTGGATAGACATTAATTCTATAATAAAGGTCTTCTCGAAATTTACCCTTTTTAACGAGAGACATTAGGTCTCTATTTGTTGCACATATAATCCTGCAATTTATTTTAATCTGTTTCGAACCACCGAGTCTATAGATGCTCGAAGTTTCTAATACTCGAAGCATCTTTTTCTGCGAATCAAGGGAGAGTTCGGAGACTTCATCGAGGAATAGAGTGCCTCCTT
>CAZYWQ010000094.1:0-1054 GCA_964651675.1 uncultured Candidatus Sumerlaeota bacterium
CTATTGTTTTGCAATATCGTGTGAATGCCTCGATTGCCTCATCTGATGTGGGAGCCATTCCGTTATCGTAGAGGTCATTTCCGTAATCCAGTATGAGAAGTGTGTCAATCCCTTTGGATAGTGAGTAGTCGATATTTTTTTTATAATTCTCGGGTATGACAAGTTTTCCTTTTTCTTTTTCGATGTTGGACCAGTACATTTCATCTCGAACTTGATCTATACCTGCTTCTTTTGCCAGGTCGATTATCCTTTTGTAAGTTTCTGTATCTCCTTGAGTCTGGTGAAATTGCATTGAGAATGGTGTGGGATCAAGTTCTGTGGGGAATAAATTCAGTGTTAAGATTATAAATGTGAGTAAACACAGTGAAAGCGATTTTATTTTAAACATCATCGGTCTCCTATATTTAAGTTGAATCGTTTTAATTAGAAAAGAAGGATAATATTGTTGTCAAATGAATATGTTAGGACGGAACGATGTTGCCACAGGCAGCCTGCGGCTCTGTCCCTACATTAGATTTATTTCGTTTCAACTTTATTAAGAAAATTTTCCTGAAAAAGTTCTGCACCTTCTTTTAGGATTTTTGCACAATCGGCTTCTTTGTCAGTTAATACGCTTTGAATTGCTGGACTAAGTACTTCACTATAAAGCTGCTGTGTGTAAAATGGTGGTTCGAGTTTTAAATGATTGATGATGTTCTCCTGATATTCTTTATAATATTCAACATTGCGATATTTATCAAAGATTTCTAACTGTTTTTTTAGTCTTTCTCCCTTGAAAATTTGTAATTGTGGAGCTCCAACTGTTCGATTTGATTCAACTAATAGCTTGCATCTTGCCTCTACCCATTCTGGACTGACATAAAATTTGCAAAATTTAAATGCTGCCTCTTTTCTTTCATCAGGAATATTGGGATTAATCAAATAATAGTCAGCACCGATTTGATGCCATCTTCCTCCAGGTCCTTCAGGCAACATTGCTATACCAACATTTGATAAATCATAGTTATATTTGTATTTTAAGAAGTTGAGTGCGAAATCATTGGCAGGTTCGACC
>CAZYWQ010000094.1:1064-8495 GCA_964651675.1 uncultured Candidatus Sumerlaeota bacterium
CATCATACCTACTTGATTTGCTGCAAACATATTCCATATTTACTGATATGTTATCATCAAATCTGATTGAAGCACATCGTGTTTCCATTTTAGATCCTTTATGAATTGTAGAGCAGTAGCCATTTCAGGAGAATCAAAAGCAGCTTTCCATTTACCATCCTGATAAACCTCAAATTCACCTCCTGCTTGCCATCCCCAATTGAGAAAATGCCAGCCAACTCGTGGTGTTTCTCCATTCATTGCGAATCCTACGATTCCTTTTTCTCTGTTTGTTATTTTTTTTGCCGCTTCTACAAATTCATCCCAGGTATCTGGTGGATTTGCCTCACCATTTTCATCAACGATTCCTGCTTCTTTAAATAGAGATCTGTTATAAAACAATGACATACTGTATGCACTTATTGGAAAGGCATATAATCCATCATTTCTCTTAAATGGTTTCAGAACAATCTCTTCGATGTCTTTGCTTCCTTCCCAGTTATTGAACATATCGGTAATATCGAGTGCGAGATTTCTTGTTGTGACGACTTCGCCTTCTGTTGCCCAGGTCTTAACGAGGTCGGTTAGTCCACCTGTGATGCTTCTTGATATAAAAACTTCTGGTGAATATTCCCAGCTTTGAGGTTCAAGTTTTACGTTTGGATATTTTTGCTCGAATAATTTTATTAATAAGTTCCATTCTTTTTCTGAATATTCATCACCTTCTTTTGGTCCTTCGTTAACGGTGAGAATTAATTTGGATGGTTCTGTTGCAGTTTGTTGAGATGAGGATTGTTCTTTTTTACCACAATTAAATGTTAACAAAGTAAAAGGTAATATCAAAAGAATTAAGAAACATTTTTTAATCATATTTCTTACCTCTTTATATAGATTTGAGAGGTATGAATAACACTAAGGGAATTCACTTTCAACAAATTAATCAGCAGTTGTGATTTCACAATTTGGTCAATTTTATGATTTTCTGAGCAATTTTTCTTTTTGATGATAATCTTATAAGTGTCTGGAATTAAAGTGTTTATGAGAAGTACAGGGGAGACAAGTTCTTGCGATTTGCATTTAGGTTGAAGATTATAATATGATTAAAACTTAGAACAAATTCGTCTTTAACTTCAAGCATAACTATTAGTTATTTTTTGTGAAATCACCCAATACATTGATATAATTGATGTTATACAAACGATAGAATTGTTATTTTTTGTTGTTTCAAAAAAAATTATAACTTGTTTATTATTAATGGTGTATAAGAAAACAGACCATATTCCAATGTATTTTGACTCAACTATAATCTCTTGAAATTTCTTCGATTAGGCTTTAAATATACCCTTTCAGCCCTTTTTAAGGGTAAAATTAATTTCACTTGACAACATCTCATCCACTGGATTAATTTAGCATCAAAAATAACATATAGTTATTTTCTTCAAAATTTTTTCTCTTGATAACGAAGGTTTATTTTTTCTGAATCATTCTTCTTGCTTCAAATAATAAATTAAAAAATTAGGAAATATAATTTCTGTTAATGAGCATATTAAAAAAGTAGGTGGTCAAAGGAGGATTGCTTTCGAGGATTAGAGTTTAATCGCAGAAGGTATTAAAAATGATTCGTCTAATCCCGAAAGGCAAGTTTTTATCTCATAAGATTAGTTACAGAAAATTTTGTCATCAGATAAAGAATTATAAGTTCTTTGGCATTCCGATTAAAGAGAGTTCTTGCGAGAACAAGTTTGATATCCCGGATGAGCCTTTATATGAAAAAAAGGATGATAATAAGTGTATAAGGATTTTTGTCGATGAACCTGGCGAGAATTATTTTCATCCTGTAACTCCGTTTGAAATTGCGGAAAAGCTTCAGGAAATACCGTCAGAGTTCCTAAGAGATCTAAAGGCTATTCGATTATGTTCGATTTCGAGGAAGAAAAAAATCTTTTATCGATTTGGGATGTATGTCGGGGATAATGTTTGTCTTTATCCATTTAGTGATACATTGAAGTTGTCAATTTCTAAGAAGAAACTGAAACCGTCGATTACGATTGAATTTGAGAAATTTGGCGGGAAATGGATCTTTGAGAATGGGTATTGGTATTTGCAATTTGATAGAGAGTCGGTGAAAAATTTCTATCTTAATAATGTGCTTATTCACGAGATAGCGCATCATTATGATAGGGAAAGTAAGGAGAAAGATAGAGAATATTTCGCTGATAATTTTGTTATTCAGTTCAATAAAGGCGAATTTTCTAACAAATTTGACAGAAAAAAGATAAAAACAAAGATAATTTTTATAAAAAAATAAGCGTTAAGCCATAGGTTTTAATATATATCCTCGTAGGCATCCTCCTTTACACCTACAGAGGTGGGTGGGATTCATTCCCACCCTTTTTTATTGCATTGAATTTTATTGTTTTGATATATTGAAATATCTGACATTTGTAGGGAACGGTCGCGACCGTTCCCTATGGAAACTTTGGTTTTAATGGATAGGGGAAAAATGAATATTGATTCGTATAGTTTTGGAGAAATAGTCATTAATGAGAAGAGTTATTCTTCAGATGTAATTATTTTTAAGGATTATGTTATGTCGAACTGGTGGAGAAAAGAAGGGCATAATCTATGTATCGATGACTTGAAGGAAGTATTAGATAAAAAGCCAGAGATTCTGATTGTTGGAACAGGGAAGATGGGAGCGATGAGTGTTCCTCGAAATGTAGTGAATTTTCTTATGAGTCAAGGTATAGAAGTATTTGCATTGAGAACTGATGAAGCTTGTGTAAAATATAATGAGTTGATAAAAAGTCGAAATATAGTAGCTGCCTTACATCTTACCTGTTAGATTTTTCCGCTTGATTTTATTGTTTTTTATAGGCTAAATCTTAATTAAGTTATAAAAATCGGGGAGGGATATGGAAAATGATTGAGCCTTTTGAAGTAACCTGTCCTTGTTGCAAGTCCATTTTATTTATTAATAGAACTTCAGGAAAGATAATGGAGGTCCGAGAACCTTTGCCTGAAGATACTACGGGTGATAAAATTACCGATGCATTTAAAAAGGCAAAAAAGCAAAAGGCAATTTTAGAAGAAAAGTTCAAAGGTTTCAAAGAAAAAGAGGAGCAAAAGAAAAAAAGTCTTGATGAACTATTTAAAAAGACTGTTAAAAAGGCGAAAGATTCGGGTGAAATAGAAAAACCTGAGAGTCCATTTGAGTTCGATTAGTATTTTCAATCAGCTTGCTGTTATATAAATTATTTACGATTTAATTTTCGATATATTATGATACAATATCGCTGCAGTAATGGCTGCTAATGCTATTAGCGACCATCCAATCGGATAACCGAGAATAACCTTTCCAAAACCAAATAATGCACCATAAATCATAATAACACCAAGAAAAACATTTAAAAGTGCGACAGATAGTCCTTTTTCTTGTTTAATTTCTGGAACAAGTTTGGCAATGGGATTCCATAGGACTCCTCCAGGTTTAACTTTTTTGTAGAAGTTAATAAGTTTATCTTTAGGTTCGGGTTTGGTGATAAAGGTGACTATCAACCAGACAATAATAGAGCCAACGATAGTAATTATCATCTGCCAGGTGAACTGTTTTGGCTCGGGTAAATATTTTTTGGTAAAAATGAATGAGAGGACAAAGATTACTCCTGATGCAATCATTGATGATATTTCACTCCAGGCATTGATTCGCCACCAGTACCATCTTAATATTAATACGAGTCCTGTGCCTGCAGTGAATCCTATTAGAAATTCCCAGGCTTGTTTGACAGTTTCGAAAAATGTCGATACGATTAATCCACAGGCAATAATAAGAACGGCAAATAATCTTGATATTAAAATGTAATGTTTTTCATTTGCCTTAGGATTGATAAATCTTTTATAGATATCGTTCATAATATAGGAAGAACTCCAGTTAATCTGAGTAGAAATAGTCGACATAAAAGCAGCAAGAAATGAAACAAGCATCAGTCCCAACCAGCCAGGTTTCATATAAGTAATCATCATCATTGGATAGCCTTTTTCAGGATCTTCTAAGTGAGGGAAGATAACAAGGGCACATAAAGCGGTGAGTATCCAGGGCCAAGGGCGGAGTGCAAAGTGACAGATATTAAATAAGAATGTTGCTAATAATGATTGTTTTTCATTTTTAGTAGAGAACATTCTTTGAGCGATGTATCCACCACCACCTGGTTCATTACCAGGATAAAATGCGGACCACCATTGTAGTCCTATCATTACGAGGAATGTTAGCCACCAGTAACTTCCTATACCACCTACACCGCCCGATTTGACGGATGGTAGGAATCTCAGGAAATTCTGACCATCTGCTCCATAAACATTGGCTAATCCAGTTTTTAATGATGCGATTCCACCAACTGCACTAATTGAGAAAACAGCCAATGCAATAGCGCCAATCATAGCGATAATAAATTGGAAGAAATCAGCCAGCATTACTCCCCATAGTCCTGATAGGATAATATATATTCCAGTGATTATATAAAGAGCTATTATAACCATCCAGCTTTGTTCATCTGAACAATTTAAACATACCGTAACAAGTTTTTTCATCGCTACAGTAACCCATCCCATAACAACACAGTTAAAAGGAATGGCTAAATAAATACCGCGAAAACCTCTGAGGAAAGCAGCAGGTTTGCCAGCATATCTCAATTCTGTGAACTCTACATCTGTCATCACTTCCGATCTCCGCCATAAACGGGCAAATAAGAAAACCGTCAATATATTTCCAATCAGAAAATTCCACCAGAGCCAGTTTCCTGCGATCCCATTTTTACCTACTATTCCTGTGACAGCTAAAGGAGTATCAGCAGCGAAGGTTGTAGCGACCATAGAGATGCCAGCTAACCACCAGGGCGCACTTCTACCCGAGCAGAAAAAATCGACAAGGCTTTTACTTCCCTTTTTTGTTACGGATATTCCAATTCCTAAGGCAAGTGCGAAATAACCAACGATAAAAATCCAATCGATAAAGAAAAGTTTCATCTCAAGCCCCTTATAATAATTTTGTTATTCATTTGTGTTGTGAGATACAACTATATCCTATATGATTTGCTATTAATCAAGTGAAATATAATAAGGTGTGATTTGAGAACTCTTGCAAAACTAATAAATATTTTTAAGAAGTGAGATTGCCACGCTCACATTCGTTCGCTCGCTCCGTAAGGAGTCCATTTGAAAAGGACAATGACACATTGATAGCTTGTGCGGTGTCATTGCGAACAGTCTTATCGTGTGGCAATCTCGTTTTTAAAGTATTTCTGAGATTTTAATTTGTGAAAGGGTCAGGTCTTTATAAATGATTTGTTGCTATCTTTTTCAAATCTGACCCCAGATGATAATTGTGCCATCTTCCCATTTAAGGGGCCATCTGATTAGCTTCCCCTGTTGATCCAAAAATCCTCTGACATCTATGTGGATGTATGGAGATTGTTTTCTTTCCCAGAAATCGTGATGCGGATAGAGACCTGCTCCTCCAACCATATCTAAATTTTCTTCTTCACGATATTTCCTGTCTAATATATTTACATAATGCATTATTACAGCAGGGTCTTGCATATCGATTTTCCCATCCTGATTCAAATCGTCTATCACAAGGTCGCCATCTTTATCGATTATGAAATCAAGAGCTTTTCCGTACTGGTGCATACTCCAGATTTCTTTCAGAGTGAATTCAGAACCGTCATTGGCGATGGAATCTCTGTTGTAAGCTGGTGATCTGAATCCGTAAATAATTGTGAATTTGTCAATATTAAATCCGTCTTCGTTCATTAGATTGCGGAGTTCTTCAAGTTTCCTGATTAGTTTGTAATCGAGGGCAATATACTGCGGTATTCCGAGTGAGAACCAGGGATAGTCCATAGCATAATCACCGAGTTTAAAATGCGGTGAAATTAGTAGATTCTTGTTCTCCTCAGTCACTTTGTAGTAAAATTTCGGTTTCAGATATTTATCAGGGTGCAGTCGTGGATTATGTGAAGACGATGTAAATTTTTTCAGGTCATTTTCATCAAATGGATTCAGATAAATACCTATCCGATAATCATCGATGTATCCCTGCTCATCGATAAATGCGCTGGGGATTGGTGAGATTATCTTGATCGAGATTTGTTTTTCGACTTTTATGGTGCCGAATAATTTTTCACATAAAGGTGTGTAATATTCACCCGAAAATTGTGCTGTGATAATTGCGGTTGTGCTTTTGTCCTCTGGTGGATACCATTCATTGGCACCACTTCCTGAATTTTTACCAAGTTCTCCATCGGAACAAATCCATTGGATAGATTCATTTTTGATTTTCAATCCTGTTTCTCTGACAATGGTGTTCTTATAATTTAGGGTTATGAATAAAGGTGTGTTATCTTGCATCAGAACAGCTTCTTCTTGTGGTATGTTTGAAGGGATGCTGAAACTGAGAGTGACAAGTTTTTGCAAATCAGCAGACTTGGGATAAGTTCTTTTTAGGTAGTTGTAATACCAGAACAATGAGACTGCAATAATGATAATTAATATGACTAATACAAGAGCTGAGATTAATAGAAACTTTTTCACTTTTATAATCCAGGATTTTTAACATAGAGTAAAAGAGATTGTAGCAAAGTCAAATGATTTTTGGTGAGAATGTATTGTTTGCATTTATTATTGTATGATATGGCATTGTGAAACAGATCATTTTTCACTTGACATCGATTGGTGACGGTATATAAGAATTGAAGTTAAGAAAATAATAAGTGGAATCACTTTTGGGGCAGGGTGAAAATCCCGACCGGCGGTAAAAACCCGCGAGCCTCTTTTTGAGAGGTTGATTCGGTGTAATCCCGAAGTCGACAGTTAAAGTCTGGATGGGAAAAAGTGAAAAGTTCCACTATCATCATATATTAACCCGAAAGTGAATTCTGCATTTTCGGGTTTTTTATTTTATTTCGTTCAGGTTGCTTATGTTTACTGGAATTATTGAGGAAATAGGTAAAATAAAAACGATTAAACAGGTTGGCGGTATCACTAAACTGACTATTTCAGCAAATCAAATTTTAAGTGATGTTCGGGTTAGCGATAGTATCGCTGTCGATGGTGTTTGTTTGACTGTAACAGATGTGGGTAAGGGAGATTTCTCTGTTGATTTGTCTCCGGAGACTTTCAGTATAACGACATTTGGCAATCTGAAGAAGGATAACTTTGTAAATCTTGAGAGTGCATTGAAGGTTGGAGATAAGATGGGAGGACACTTTTTAACAGGTCATATTGATGGTGTGGGTACGATTAACAAGATTGGAAAAGAAGGCGATAGTTTTGTTTATACATTCTCAGCGGATAAATCAATTCTGGATGGATTGGTTAAAAAAGGTTCCGTTGCGATTGATGGTATCAGTCTTACAATCGCTGAAATCGATAGAAATTCATTTGCTACAGTAATAA
>CAZYWQ010000095.1:0-2219 GCA_964651675.1 uncultured Candidatus Sumerlaeota bacterium
CTCCAGAAACGTGAAACTTCCGAAGACTTCAACTGTTCTACTTCTTCTGATTTCCTTAAGACTCTTTCGGCAATTCGATAACCTCTCGGATCCTCTTCCAAATTCAATCCTGGTGGAATAACATAAAATCCTTCTGCATTCTCATTATTTCCTATGTACAAATTCAAACCGCTATTTGATGTCAATAAAACAAAATCTTTCTCAGCCACAAAATTATGAATTGTAGCCGATAAGATTGAAACCATAAAACCAAAACAAAAAAGAATTATTTTACTAATGTTCCTTTTTGAGAATTTAACTTTGGATTGCTTTGAATTAGTCAATAGTAACCACACAATCAATGCTGGAACAAACAGGACCACATTACCTCTAAGAAGAGCTGATAGTCCAAGAAATAGACCTATAAAAAACCAGATTATAATTTTAGATTGTTCCTTTTGTTTAACGACAAAAAAAATAAACAGAAGAAGAAAAAATGCCATCATCGTTTCGGAAAGAATCAATTGCTCATAGAAAATTGCTGGTTTATAAAAGGCATACAATAAAGCACCACACAAACCCACTGATGTTGAAAAGACAGAACATCCGATTAAATAAATCAAAAAACAACAGCCGACTCCTAAGAATATCTGAATAATTCGAGGGACAAGATGTGAATGTCCAAATATTGCATAAATCACACCTAAAGTATAGGAATAAAGCGGACCCATAAAAAATGCTTTATCCTGGATAACCTTTCCAGATGCGACTTCCCGAGCCATCTGGTCATATTGTGCAGCATCAATAATCGGATGGTCGTAGAAAGGTGTTTTGCTGAATTGGATGAGAAATAATATTCTAATCAATAGTGCAAAAAATAAAATAACAATCAATATATGGCGTTGATATTTCATTTTATAATCGTGGAGAAATTTTGTAGCATCAGATTTTTCCGTTATCGTGTATCATCCATTTTTATTTATTAGAAATGCTATCAAGATAATTCTGTAGAATAATAGTGGCGGCAATTTTATCACGAATCTTTTTTCTCTTCTCTCTTCTCATACCACCTTTTATCAATGAATCCTCAGCAATCTTCGTCGAAAAACGCTCATCATACATTTCAATTGGAACTGAAATTGTTTCCTTTAATTGATCACAAAAATTAATAATTTTTTCAGCTTCCAATCCCTTCGAACCATCCGTTCTAATCGGTAATCCAATAACAATTTTCTCAACATCATTTTCAACAATGAGATTTTGCAACTTTTCAAAAAAGGTGTTTAAAGGTTTTCTGTTTATGACATCAAAAGGTTGTGCTATACTCTGCGTTAAATCACTTATCGCAACACCTATTCTCACTTCGCCGATATCCAATGCCAATATTTTTCCCAAGCTTTTTCCTCATTGATTAAATTTTAATGTATAAAAATAATTTTTCAATGCTAATATTTTTTCTTAAAAACCTCATAAACATCAGGGAATATTTTCAATACATCTTTATGCTTCTGATACCATTCGATCATCTTTAAGTACAAAACAAGTATCGAAGTATACTTTTCTTTATCATTCTGAACCTTAATATAGCAATTGCTTTCCACATATCTTTTAACAAGATCAGTGATAATTCCCCTTTCATCGACTGAATAGACATTATTAACAAAAATATCAAGTTGAGTAGAAGGTTTTCTATTCAGTGCGATTTCTCTTTGAACCCAACTATTGAGCATAGCTTCATCAAATGTGTTGACTATCTCGATATAACCATCATTAGCAATAGATATGAAATAAAATGGATGATAATCATCTGTCGTTGGAACAAATTTAATGTGCGATGATTTTATCTTATTAAAATCGGCGAATACATAATCTTGCGCAGCTTCTTCACTGTCAAAGGCTGAAATTAAGGCTGGGATAGTGAACTTCGAATTACTCAATAGT
Source organism: uncultured Candidatus Sumerlaeota bacterium (assembly GCA_964651675.1). Lineage (GTDB taxonomy): Bacteria > Sumerlaeota > CAZYWQ01 > CAZYWQ01 > CAZYWQ01 > CAZYWQ01. The sequence goes on from CAZYWQ010000095.1 coordinate 1,921, forward strand.
AACAAATCCTCGATTATTTTTCTCAGAACCGTTTCGATATTTACAGTTCTTAAAAATAATCTGTCCAATTCCCTATCAGATCTGCAAATGACAATATTATACTCTTCTAAATATTCCTGAAATATTTTCGGCAAGTCAGCATACTTAGGGATTTGATCACTTTCATTTTCTTCATTAATATTTTTTGTGTCTTCATAATATTTTTCATAAATGCTCTTATTATCTTCATCCAACATCTGAGATATCAAAAGTATGACAAATATTCTGATGAAAAACAAATTCAGCGATTGCTTTGGTAT
>CAZYWQ010000095.1:2229-4043 GCA_964651675.1 uncultured Candidatus Sumerlaeota bacterium
TTCTTTACCCCAGACATCAGGCGTTTTGATTGGAAACTTCTCCAAATTTCCACTCTCGATAAATTCTCTTTTTAAGCAGGGTAAAAATTTTAATTCGAATTCATTCAGACTATTCGTATGAAGTAAAATTTCCTCATCATATATATTATACAGATAGGTAATTACGAGATCAGTCAAAATACAAAACTTTAAACCATATTCAGATTTTAACTTCTTTATTACTTTCTTGATATCTAAATTGTAATCAAGAAAATTATCCTTGAGTGAATTGATATTGGGCAATATTCCCTGACCAATAATCATTAAACCAAGATAAGGAGATTCATCTTTATATACTATGCCAATTGGAAATTTATTTTCAGTCCCCAATACTAATTTAATTTTCTTATTCTCGAGATTCCCTTTCCAACCCAAACATTCGAGAATTTGTCTGAAATAATTATCATAGAGATAAAACGGATCCTTTATAAACGGATCCAAACGAATTTTCTCGATTATATCAATTGCTTCTCTTTTCATAAGATATCATTAACTATTTTTGTTCAACAATCTTAAAATTCCAAAATTATCCTGATATTCCCCGTCTATAAAACCTAAAATAATTAATTACATACAAGAAATAAAAGCAACAAAAAAGATTATTTATATAAAATGTAGTAAGCACCTTCAGGTGTGTCTTAATAATATAAAATTTATCGGGTCTAAAGACCCTCACTAGATTTTTTAAAAAGTTACTTGACTTAACAAAATAAATAATCTTTAAGTTACTATTCTATTTTATTTTGATTTCAGTTTTTAAGAATTATCAGTATTAGATAATAATACAAATTATAAATATATCAGGTTGAGACAATATGAAATCAAATTCCAATGAAAAGAAATTAGTAAGATGCTCTATGGGTGCTTGCATATATTACATTGAAGCGCAGGGATTAGGTTCGGGAATGGCATTTTGCAAACATCCTGACAAAAGTGTTGTAAGACAAAGTGGCTCTTGTCCACTCTACAGGCTTGATTGGCAGAAGAAATTAAAAAACCTGAATCTAAAAAAAATATAATCTCTAATTTTTTTTGAACGCACTTTTCAATAGAAGAAATCCTTCATTGAAAAGAGTCGTAAATTCATAAAATGTTTTTATCCCCAATAATCTTCTCATAATGTATCCTGGTCTCAAATGAAATTCCCTAATCGCTCGGTTTCGCAATTTCCACAATTCCTCTCGTGTCAAATACTCCGTATCATAAACAGGATAGGATTGAGAATTATCAACGACATCAATACTCTCCGTGATATATTCCTTTTCAATCATATCCCTTCTAAATTTAGTGCCAAGTCTCGGAGCTGCGATATTAAAAGATGCAAAATCAGGTTCGATCTCGATTGCATATTTAATCGTATTTAAAATATTTTTTTCAGTATCACCTGGTAATCCTAAAATAAAATGAGCCAGTGTTCTTATCCCAATCTTTTTGCACAAATCAAAAATAAACTTTACTTGATCCTTCTTCAATCCCTTCGCAAACTTATTTATCAACTCCTGATCAGCGGTCTCAACGCCCAACTGAATCGTATGACAACCTGCCCTCTTCATCAAACGAAGAATTTTCTCATCAAGCACATTAACTCTCGATATACAAACCCAACTGAATCCCAAATTACGCTTAATAAGTTCTTCACAAAATTGTATTGAATGGTCTCTCTTTGCTGCAAATGTTAAATCCTTTATCCATAATTCCTTTATCCCTATCCCCTTCAGATATTCCAATTCCTCCATCACATTATCTATATTCCGATACTTAAATCCAATATTACC
>CAZYWQ010000095.1:4053-8473 GCA_964651675.1 uncultured Candidatus Sumerlaeota bacterium
CCCTCAAAATGAATTCTTCTCCCATGAGGAATACGATATTTTTTATAAGGGAACAAATCATAGCGAGGAATTGGCAGAGAAAATTCACCCGATTCCGATTTCATTGAACCAACAGAAAAGCTCCCATCATTCTTCCTGAAAACCATATGATCGAGATTCTCGTGCCTGTTTTCCAGATAATCAATTATCTGATTAGAGGTGAAATCCAAAAGTGCAGCATTGAAAAAACTATGCTCCTTCAAAATCTCCACTGCTTTCTCCATCATCACATCACCAATTCCAATAAATATTAGCGGTTTCTTTGCTCTCTCACTAAGACCTCTTAAAAACTGAAAATCTTCACGCCAGGAAACTCCACCAGTTAAAAATACAACAACATCAAAATCTTTTTTTTCTGTATCAAGAATCTCGTATGTCTCTTCAAAACTTAATCCGAGAACATTTGCATCAAGTGCTATCACATCATATTTTTCTGACAAAATTCCACTCTGAACAAACAAATCATACGGTTGCCAATAATATTTCGCCTTGGACTCATGACTACAATAATAATCCCGCAAATAACGAGATTTACCAGGCGGATTTAGTAATAAAATTTTCTTATTCATACAAGTAGGATAAAGAGTTTTTTAATAAAATCATCCTTATATTCATTAATAGCATTATGTATTGTCAAACAAATTAAACCTTATACACTTAGTAATCCAACACTAATATTAATATACATTACTGATAATTATATCTTGATTATCATAACCAATCAGATATTATCACATCGATTATTATATTATACACCCAAATAGGGTTTAATATTTAACAGAATACAAATGAATGAAAAGAAAATAAAAGAATTACTAAGAAAAGTCAAAAGCGGGAACACATCTATTAACGAAGCTCTCAATATTATAAAGAAACTCCCATTTGAAGATCTTGGTTTTGCCAAGATCGACCATCATAGAGCGGTTAGAAAAGGATTCCCCGAAGTTTTGTATTGTCCAGGGAAGAGTAATTTACAGATTACAAAGATTATCAATGCTATGAATAAAAAAGGGCACAATATCTTAGCCACAAGACTCGAAAAGAATGTTTTTGGAAGTATAAAGGGAAAAATTCCAAATGGCGACTATAACGAAATTGCAAGAACCTTATTCATAAAAAATGAAAATATTCCAAAGAAAAAAGGTAAAATCATCGTGGCTTGTGCAGGAACAAGCGATTTACCCGTAGCAGAAGAGGCTTATGTTACAGCTTCAGTAATGGGAAATACTGTTTCAAAATATTATGATGTCGGAGTCGCAGGTCTTCATAGATTATTGGATAAAGTTGATTCTCTAATGAAGGCAAATGTCATTATCGTAGTAGCAGGAATGGAAGGTGCTTTGGCAAGTGTTATCGGAGGAATAGTAAGCTGTCCCGTAATTGCAGTTCCCACAAGTGTAGGATACGGAGCATCATTCGGAGGATTATCAGCCCTTCTTACAATGCTTAATTCCTGCGCATCTGGCGTGGCTGTTGTGAATATTGATAATGGATTCGGTGCGGGATATATGGCAAGTCTAATAAATAGCAAAATCAAATAATTGAACTTAGGAGATTACTTTGAAAGCTGTATACTTTGATTGTTACTCTGGAATTAGTGGCGATATGATTATATCAGCGTTTATTAATGCTGGTTTGAACATCGAATCACTAAAAACTGAACTCAAGGAATTAAATTTAGATGGTTGGGATTTTCAATTAGAAGAAGTAAGAAGATGTGGAATCACAGCATCCAAAGTAAATATTATAACAGACAAGAAAAAAGATAAGTCAAGGCATTTAGCCGAGATTTTCAAAATCATAGATGACAGCAACCTTGAACAAAAACAAAAGACAACCATTAAAAAGATATTCACAAAAATCGCTGATGCAGAAGCTAAGGTTCACAAAACAGATGTTAAAAAAGTGCATTTTCACGAAGTTGGATCTCTTGATGCAATAATCGATATTACCAGTGCCGTAGTTGCTATGGATTTATTATCAATAGACAAAGTATATTCATCTCAAGTCGCAATTGGACAAGGAATGATACAGATTTCTCACGGTGAAGTTCCAGTCCCAGCTCCTGCAACAGTTGAAATTCTAAAAGGGATTCCTCTCAGGAGAACAAATATTAATGGAGAACTCACAACTCCTACAGGAGCTGCAATTTTGACTTCATTAAGTCAATCATTCGAAGGAATACCCGCAAATTTTCAAATTCAACAAATCGGTTATGGTGCAGGCAATCGTGTGTATGAAGGAAAAACAAATTTTCTGCGAATTTTAATCGGTGAAGTTCCTGGTGAAATTAATGATCTGATTCCTGAAGAGGTATATCTTATAACTACAGAAATTGATGATATGAATCCTGAAATATTCTCTTCAATTATGGACGATCTATTTAACATTGGTTGTCTTGATGCCCATTTCTTAAGCACTTATATGAAGAAAAATAGACCTGGTGTGAAACTCGAAGTATTGTCAAATATAAAGACAAAGGAAAAGATAATCGATTATATTTTGAAAAATACCTCCACTTTCGGGATTAGAGTTGAGGAAATTCAAAGATTATGTTTAAAAAGAGAATCGGATGTAATCGATACGAAGTATGGAAAAGTGAAGGTGAAAAATGGTTATATCGGAAATAAACTTATCAAAGTTTCTCCTGAATATGAGTCCTGTAAAACAATTGCAAAGAACAATAATATCAACTTAATAACAGTCTACAATGAAGTATTGAAGAAAATAAATCTCTAATTTATTAATCCTAACTCAGTGCAAAGAATTTTAAAAAACCATACTTGACAGACAATAGATAATACTGTTTTTTCATTGACTAAATAATTGTTTAAAAACATTTATTGATATAATTGCTATGTCAACTTGTAGGGACAGAACATTGTTCTGTCCTTTCGAAACACAAAATTTTTAAAAGCAATTAATTATTATCTTCACAACATAGGTTATACAAAAAACTTTTATGAAAAAAAAATATATTCAGTTTGTAATTGGCATACTTCTAAGTATTGTTTTCCTCTATATTGCATTTCGGAATGTGGAGTTAAAAAAAGTCTGGGAAACAATCAAGAGTATTAATTTTATATGGACCATCCCCTTTCTGATTGTAACCATTGTGACGATGCTTCTCAGAACATTGAGATGGCAAATTTTATTAGAACCAACCATCAAGATGAGTTTTAAAGAAGTTTTTCCTCCTTTAACGATCTGTTTTGCTCTAAATTCGATTTTGCCATTTCGAGCCGGAGAGTTTGCCAGAGCCTATATCGTACAGAGAAGAAAAAAAGTTCCATTCACTTCAGTTTTCGGATCAGTCGTTATCGAAAGAGTTTATGATATGCTTACTGTCATATTTCTCTTTGCTATACTATTAATGTTTATCGAATTTGATCCATCACTTGAGCTTCCATACAAATTTTCATTTTTTGGTCTAAGAGCAAAAGAATTCACACTCAACTCTGCACTTTTATCGTCTATTTCAAGGAAATTATCATTATCCTTCTCTATACTACTATTGGGTATCATCTTGCTAATCATTAAAAGAACAAGGTATCTGCTAAAAAAAATAATACTTACCGCACTATGGTTTTTATCTGAGAAACCTAAGGAATTCATAGAAAAAATAATCGATAAATTCGCACTTGGTTTTGATTCTTTAAAGAGCCCAAAAAGAATCATACTTACCATATTTTATTCACTCCTTATTTGGATGAGCGTAGGTTGGTCAGTTCAGCTAATGTCATATGGTTTTCAGGATTTATCCATTTCCTTCCTACAAGCCAATGCCATAGTTATCATAATTTGTATAGCAATCGCCTTACCATCAGTTCCCGGTTATTGGGGACTCTATGAAGTCGGTTGCCTATTTGCAATTTTGGTTCTTGGCATTACAAATAACCGAAATGATGCCATTAGTTTTTCCTTGATAATCCATTTTGGTCAAATCTTAGTTTCTGTCGGTATCGGAATGTTTTACTTCATTAAAGAAGGCTTAACACTCAAAGAAGTATCCAAGTAAAATCAAACCATATCCAATAATTTTCCTTAATAATAAAATAACTTCTTGATTATAATAATTTCCCAAACAAAAATATTATTCCATTAATCAAATAAATGATAAAAATTACTTGAGACTCATCTGTATAAGGAATATAAGAGTTTAAAACTTCATTATTTTTGGGAGGAAATTATGAAAAAATCACTTTTTTCATTAATTATTATTGTATTATCCGTATTGATTATGACATCATGCGTTCCCAATCAGGAAGCGACAAAAAAGCTCTCGGAAGATATGGCTACTCTCGAAACACAAGTAAAAAATTTGTCTGATTATTATGATGAATTAAATACAAGCATATCCAGTTTACAAGTAGATATAATC